>JBKJSI010000397.1:0-9504 GCA_046595915.1 Pirellulaceae bacterium | reverse complement strand
CTAATTTCCGCCAGATCGGCACACCAAGCCTGGTGCATTTTCGACAACACGGCCGAAAACTTTGCCGTCAGCAATGCGAACCATCTGCGGCAGATTCTCGTGCCGCAGATACTTAAGGCGTGAGTGGACGTTTTGTGGATTGTTCTACGCCTTCTTCCGCGTTTTCTTGCGCGGCGTTTTTTTGCCTGGCGCTTTCTTAGGAGGCGTGGGAACTTTGCCGCCCTTCTTTCTCGCTTCGGAGAGCCCGATCGCGATCGCTTGTTTGCGGGTGGTCACTTTCTTTTTTGACTTGCCGCTCTCGAGCGTGCCCTTTTTCATCTTTCGCATCGCTTTTTTGACCGAGCTTTGCGCCTTTTTTCCATACTTGGCCATGAAGATCGCTCCTCGATGAAGATCGTCTCTCTAGGTTTGGGGCAGTTTCAGGATGTATGCGGGAGTTAGCAAATCTCGGGCCATCTCTAAGTCGATTTTCAGCTGCGGTACAGTTGAAAAGTCGCGAGAAAAGTTGGTGGCGGAGGTGGCGGTGGTGGCGGGCGCTCGTGGGTGGTGGCGGATGGTGGCGGCTTGCATTTTCAGGATGAAGGACAGGTTTCCACAATATCGAACGGCGGTGCATTCTTCTGGAAGCTTGAAGAGCCCACTCCGGCTACTGTATGTGCCGCAGCTATAGCATGTTCGGTGTTGGGTTATGTGTCACCGATTCCGGTGGCTCGGAAGTGAGCGGCGCGGTGGAGTGCTCCCATTGCACATATCCCGCTAAAGCGCTGCCCTGCTCAAATTTGCCCCGACGTACGCCTGATGACTTCAGTGTGGCCCAGCGAACATAGGCCAGCAACTGTTGCTCTGAGGAGAACGTTGCGACGAGTTTCGGGATCGCAGCTTCCTTGAAGCCATAGAGGTAGTGCATTTTCGTCTCGCTTGAGGCGCGAAAGCGCGGGTTCCACTGTTACGACGACGTACGCAGGTGACGATCGCCGGCACTTTCTTGCGCTGGCGCTTCACGTCGGCCCGTTTGTTTCGCTTTACCGCCTACTGCCTGAGGCGCCTCGATCGGTTCCAGGGGCGTCTCCGCCGGACCGCCTCGGACTGCGCCTGAGGAGTCGAAACGCGATCCGTGGCAGGGACAATCCCAAGTCTTTTCGCCGGCATTCCAATGCACAATGCACCCGAGGTGAGTACAGACAGCGGAAACGGTTTTCACTTCCCCTGCATCATCACGCGAGCAGGCCACCCATTTACCGTCGATCTTCAAAACCTTGCCTTCGCCGCTTTTTACGTCGGCCGGTTGCTTCGCTTCCGGCATCGCGAGTGTGTCTTTCACCAGGTAATAGGGATAGTCCAGATTTTCCTTCACCCAGTTCCAGGCGCCGCCCAGAAGATTATTCCGCGCCGGGCTAAAAAGTTCCCGCCATGCATTTGGTTTTTTGTTTACCGCATCGACGGCCATCATGGCGGCGACGGTTCCAAAAGTCATTCCGTTGCCTGAGAAGCCGGTCGCGACAAATTGATTTTCCGCCGTTTCCCCGATATAGGGCAGTCCGTCATTCGTCTCGATCACTTGCCCTGACCAGCGTCGATCTGGTTTGGCATCCGGAATGAGCTCGCCGAGTCTTTTTGTCAGCGCCTCAAATTTTTCATCCGTGTTGGTGACTTGACCGGTCTTATGGTCCTCTCCGCCGAAGATCGCATAATCGCTTTGTTCCTGTCGATCGATGCGAAGATAATAGTAGGGATCGGACGTATCCCAGAAAATTGCTTCGGGATACTTATGCCTGGGAAGTTCGGCTCCAATCGCGTAGGAGGAATAGGGCGCTAGCTTGGCCTGAAAGAGCGCCGCACTGACGGTTCTACTAAGGCCTGTGAGCGGTACATGGGTGGCGATGACAAGGTATTGGCACTCGACGCTCACTCCGTTGACTTTGACGCTACGGGGGTGATCCGTAAACTCCGTCGCCTCCGAATGCTCATGAATCGTTCCACCTAAGGCGGTAATGGCCCTAGCGAGTCCCGCGAGATACTTCAGGGGATGAAATTTTGCCTGATTGGCGAAAGCGATTCCCGGCAATGAGTAAATGGGAACTGCTTCGACGAACGAGGAGGGAAAGCCCAGTTCGGCCGCCTGAGTTGCTTCCTTTTGGAGCGATTTTTCTTCGTTAGCTTCTGCATCGATTGAGGCGTGCAGGAACCCGGGTATGCGGCGAAAATCACATTCGATTTCGTCATGACCGGCGATCTCTTCAATTTGATTGATTGCCGCTGCGCCTGCATTCCAGACCAGCTGGGCATTCTCATTTCCGAAACGGGAAACGAGCGCCGAAATTCGCAAATCGGTAACCGCAGTTAAGTGGGCTGTGGTGCAGGCCGTGTCGCCCTGGCCGATCTTGTCTCGTTCTAAAACGCAAACGCTTTTACCCGCTTTTTGAAGGAGGTAGGCTGTCGTCAATCCCGTGATGCCAGCACCGATGATGACGACGTCAAAGGACCGCCTCTTGGTAAATTTGCTTCCGAATCGCGGCATTTTGACCTGTTGCCAAGCTGTTTCGGCCTTCATAGTCGTTTTCCTCGCGTTGCAACTCTCGGCTTCACTTCGCCTAAGGACCGCCCGCGAAATAGCTTCCCTCTTTTCGCCTTTTCTGTAGCCCTTCCCATCCTAACCCGAAGCGTAAGCGAGGAATCCCTCGCTTACGCTTTAGGATGGAAAACACAATCCGGGAAGTTATTTTACGGTCGGCCCTAACTTTCATCATCAAAAAATGCACGGGTCACGGCCATCGTGTCGGACCGACCTCGGACTCGAAAGTATTCACTCTGGTCCTCGCCTACCGGGGATAGGTGCGGAAACCCGGAAGGAACAAGAGATTCGGTATCTCCTCGCTAGCCTGACGCACCTGGTCTTCGTTGTGACCCGTGCATCATTAGCATTAGGCAAATCCGAGACCGAAACGCGAGCCCCAGACTGACGCGCCGCTCAAGGCGGAGCTTCAACAAGATAAATTGCGCCAGTTCCCTGTCGCTGTCGGCGGTCGGGACTTTCTCTATTCATCGTCTTCGCGCACTTTTCAACCGGTCCCCAATGACTGGGTCAAACTGGTTGCGATCAAAATGTCGCGTCCCTCGTCGGTTTGTCACTTCGCGTAAATAAACTTCTACGACGTGACGCGGAACGATAATTGCAGACGTTGCACGCCAGCAGTCCACTGCGCAATCGAGCGACGCCGCAAACAACCACTTTTCGGTCGACGGCCGTTCCTGAGGAGTTGCAACCCGAGATGCCTGCGAAGACGAAGCCACTGCGAAAAATACGTCCTGCGCAACACCAAAACCGGCAGCCTGGTTTACAGACCAAAATGGAGCCTCCGCCGGAGTCGATTAAGGATTCTTACCAAGCCGCTGCGAAGCTCACGGGTCGAGTGGCCCTCATTTCTGGCGGTGATAGCGGCATTGGGCGCGCTGTTGCCATGGCTTTCGCGAAGGAAGGGGCCGATGTCGCGATCCTCTATCGAAACGAGCACACCGATGCCAAGGAGACCGCGCGACTGATCGAGGAGATAGGGAGACGATCGCTGCTAATCGCAGGCGACATTGGCAATGAGGCTTTCTGCATCCGCGCTGTGAATAAGGTGGCTAAGGAGTTTGGGCGGCTTGATATTTTGGTCAATAACGCCGCTGAACAGCATCCAACCGACTCGATTCTCCATATCTCCGGGAAACAACTGGAGCGGACTTTCAAGACAAACATTTTCGCGATGTTCTATTTGGTCAAAGCGGCGCTGGCGTACCTCCCACGGGGTGGGTCGATTATCAATACGACCTCCGTCACGGCATACCGAGGCAGTTCACATCTCTTGGATTACTCCGCCACCAAAGGCGCGATCGTCACTTTCACTCGATCCCTTGCGATGCAGCTGGTGGAGTCAGGAATTCGAGTCAACGCAGTTGCGCCGGGGCCAATCTGGACACCGCTTATTCCGGCCACTTTCAAAGGGAAAGAGGTTGCGAAATTTGGCGCCGATGTTCCGATGGCTCGCGCGGGCGAACCTTCTGAAGTCGCGCCCGCGTTTGTGTTTCTGGCCAGCGGTGACTCCTCTTATTTTACCGGCCAGGTTCTTCATCCCAATGGTGGTGAGATTATTAACGGGTGAGTCGGCAGCCCCGCGATTTCGTATTGCGTGACTCGCTATTAAAGGCAGCGAGCTATTTAGGAGTTAGACAATGCAACAACTAACTGCGAGTCATGTGATTCGAGAAATGACTGACGATCGTAGGCATCGAGCGCAGGTACGCGAATTGCGTAGGCAACTTCATCCTCTTTGTTGCCCTGCCGATTTTCGACATTTCCACAAGCGCTGCTGAAAAGCGGTTGGCTCTTGAAACCGGAACTTCAGTAAAGGGATGCACGAGTTTATCGCTGCTAGCCAACAGAAAATCACTCCAATGAACAACGCGTTTGCTACTTACCTGCACGACCACTTAGCCGGCGCGGAGTTTGCCATGGGGCTGCTCCAAGATCTTGGTTCCCAGGATGCTGATCCGGTCGTCGCATCGGTTTGTAGTGATCTGGTCACAGAAATCGAGGAAGATCAACAGAACTTACGCGGGCTTACGAATCGCCTGGAGGAATCGACAAATTCGCTCAAGGAATCGCTGGCAGCTATCACGCAAAAATTGGCTCGCGCGAAACTCGATCAAAAGAACAATCTTGGACTTTTCGAGTCCATTGAATTGTTGTCATTAGGCGTGCTCGGCAAACTCGCCCTGTGGAAAACGCTCGAAACCTTGGAGCGAAGAGAGATTTACGCTTTTCAACTCAACTTGCCGAGGCTCATCCGCCGAGCGGAGAGCCAGCATTCAACCTTGGAAGCGTTGCGCCGCAAGCTCTGCCTCAAGACGTTTGCAGCGGCCAGCGAAACTACAGCCCACTGAAACCCTCTGATCGAGAAATGGGAGCGACTAGCGATGATGAAAGCACTCTGTTGGTACGGCACAGGCGATGTTCGCGTTGAAAGCGTTCCTGAGCCGAAGATCCAAGAGCCCCGCGATGCGATCGTGCGGATCACCTCCACCGGGATTTGCGGGTCCGATCTGCACTTGCTGAATGGTTTTATGCCGACCATGAAGTCCGGAGATATCTTGGGGCACGAACCGATGGGCGAAGTGGTTGAAGTCGGCAAGGGTGTAACCAATCTGAAGCCAGGTGATCGAGTCGTCGTGCCCTTCACGATCTCTTGCGGCAGCTGTTTTTTTTGTCAAAAGGAGTTGTTCTCGCTATGCGATAATTCCAATCCCAATGCGGAAATGGCGAAGAAGCAAATGGGGCACTCTCCTTCGGGGCTGTTTGGCTATTCTCATCTGCTCGGAGGTTTTCCCGGCGGACAGGCGGAGTACTTGCGCGTCCCATTCGCCGACGTCGGACCACTGAAGATCGAATCGGGTTTGCCGGACGAACAAGTGCTGTTTCTGTCTGATATTTTCCCAACCGGTTACATGGCGGCGGAAAACTGTGGCATGGAATCGGGGGACACCGTGGCAGTGTGGGGATGCGGGCCCGTGGCGCAGTTTGCTATCAAAAGCGCCTGGATGCTGGGCGCCGGCCGGGTGATCGCGATTGACAAAGTACCCGAGAGACTAGAAATGGCCGCCAATCACGGCAAGGCGGAAGTGATCAACTTCGAGGAGGAATCCGTTTATGACCGACTTATGGAGATGACGAAAGGTCGCGGACCCGATCGATGTATTGATGCCGTCGGCTGCGAAGCCCACGCCGCCAATACGATTGTCGCGACCGTGGACAAAGCCAAAGAAGCGGTCATGCTACAGGGCGACCGGCCCTATGTGCTACAAGAAGCGATCCGCAGCTGCCGCAAAGGAGGAACGGTTTCCGTACCGGGCGCCTACGTCGGCGGGGCCGATGCGCTGCCGATGGGCGCCTTCATGAATAAGGGCCTCACGATGAAGACGGGGCAGACGCACATGCAACACTATATGAAGCCGCTCTTGGCTCTGATCGAAGCCGGGGAGATCGACCCGTCGTTCGTCATCACGCACAAGATTCCGCTTAGTGAAGCTGCGGAGGCTTATAAGACCTTTCGAGATCACAAGGATGGATGTATTAAGGTAGTGCTGAAACCCTAGCTCTCTACTGGCAATAAGCATGAATGATGTTCTGGGCGCCGCGCCAGACAAATCTCGAGTTGCCATTTTGTTGATCGATGTCATCAACGATTTGGACTTCCCTGAAGCATCGCAAATGCTTCCTTCGATCCTGCCGTTGGCGCATTCGATTTCACAGCTCCTCCATCGGGCTCACGAGGCCAAGATTCCAGTCGTTTATGTCAACGACAATTTTGGCCGCTGGCGATCTGATTTTAGAGCGCAAGTCCAATACTGTATGCGTGAGGAATCGCTCGGCCGCGAAATGGTAGAGCAACTACAACCGCGTGAGGAAGATTACTTCGTCTTGAAGCCGATGCACTCGGGATTCTATTCGACAACGCTCAATACGCTATTGAAACAATTTGGAGCGGATACGTTAATCCTATGTGGCATTGCGGCTAACATCTGCGTTCTTTTTACCGCCAACGATGCATATATGCGCGGCTATCGCGTTGTCATTCCGCAAGATTGCGTTGCAGCGAATTCACATGAGATCAAAGAGTTCGCGCTAGAGCAAATGAGGAGTGTTTTGAAAGCGAATACTCAGGCTTCGACAACGCTAGGGTTCGATTCACTCGAGTAAGATCGCAATCAAGAGAGATGAGTATCCTTTAAGTTCGATGTCTAGGTCGTTCGTAAGATCCTCTTGGCAACAAAATGTTGCCGCGGCCCAAGAGTCCAGTTCTTCACCTCGACGCAGTCGGAGTTGCTTGGATTGTTTCGGGCGCTGATGTTAATATTGAGCAGCGTCAACGGTTGAAAGGTAATCATTGGCTTGCCGTCGTGATATAATTTAGAGAGATCCCTTCCGCATGCGAATGATCGATGGCCTGTTAACCGCCCTCCGTTAATTCATGCAGTATCTACTACAGGAAGCGGATTAAGGGAGTTCAGCGCAGAACAGCGGCTACGTTCTAAGCCGATAGCAAGCGAAGGCAATTCCGTTTCCAGCAGAAGCGCCGCGAGGCGAGTTCAACGCCTTGGTGTGTTTGGACGATTGCCACTAACCACTCGTCCGCCATTTTAAGAGCCCCTGACCCGGCGCACGTTTTGCACCTTCGTGAAGCTTTGCTCGCGGACCTGAGGCTCACTGCCGCACAAATAGTGACGCAATAAAAAGGCGAACCTTATGGCAAAGAGGAAAGCCGCCAAGTCAAAAACCGACGAGCCCAAATCAGTAAAGAAGAAGGCTGACAGCCCGAGTGCCGTAAAAACGCCCAAGAACTCTCTCGTTGCGAATATCAATCGCCGAAAGAAGGCAGGCAAAAGCCGACAGAAGAAGAACTCGACCATCTCGGAGGATGCCTACTCGGAAATGAAAACCGGTTGGCCCAAGAAGCGACGAACAAAAGCTTAAATTGGCGGCTAAATGCCTGGTCTCCTCTATAGTCACTTGCCGGGGAAATCACCGTGATTCGTAAAACTACTTCAGCGCCGGAATCGACTAGCCCTAAACCGGCCAAAGCGAGTCGCTCATCGGCTGGCGACGCACTAGCCGCTTTCCATCCCGTTCTCCGCGAATGGTTCGAGCAGAGCTTTCCCGCGCCGACCGACGCGCAGCGCCGCGCGTGGAATGAAATTGAACAGGCAAATCACACGCTGTTGCTCGCCCCAACGGGATCAGGAAAAACGCTTGCCGCATTCCTGGTCGCCATCAACCGAATCATGTTTGGCAACAAGCAGGAAGATGCTTCACAATCGAAGGATGCTCAACGGAGCGTTCGAGTTCTCTACATTTCGCCACTTAAGGCTCTCGGAGTCGACGTCGAGAGAAATCTGCGAACGCCCATTGCGGGCGTGCGGGCCGTTGCCGAGCGTAAAGGCGCTCCGCACCATGTCCCAACGGTCGCAGTCCGCAGCGGAGATACTCCGACCGCTGAGCGTCGTGAGATGCTGAAAAAGCCGCCCGACATTCTCATTACCACGCCCGAATCGCTTTACCTGCTGCTAACTTCCAAGTCGCGCGACGTATTGGTCGGCGTTGAAACGATCATCATCGACGAAATCCATTCACTTGTGGGCAGTAAACGCGGCGCACATCTGGCTTTATCACTTGAGCGATTGGAATCGTTACGGCGCAGCAAAGATGCGACACGACCGCCAGCGCAGCGGATTGGCCTCTCCGCAACACAACGGCCTCTCGATGAAGTCGCCCGCTTCTTAGGCGGCGCAGAAGTCGGAGGCGAAGGAGATGAGGTAGCACCAAGATCTGTGAGCATCGTCGAGGCTGGTCGCAGCAAACAACTTAAGCTGCGGATCGAAGTTCCGGTTGAAGATATGGCGCAGTTGGGCGTCGAGAAAGAGAGTTTCTCGGGCCCTGCAGCAGGTGGAACGGTGCGGACTTCGATCTGGCCTTCAATCCATCCTCGGTTGGTCGAATTGATTAGGCAGCATCGTAGCACGATGATCTTCGTGAATAGCCGCCGGCTTGCGGAGCGACTAGCCGGGGCGATCAACGAAATCGCCGAAGAAGAGATTGCATTGGCGCATCACGGTTCGGTAGCCAAAGATACACGGCTGGCGACGGAGGATCGGCTCAAGCTTGGCAATCTCCCCGCCATCGTCGCCACTTCATCACTCGAGTTGGGCATCGACATGGGCGCGGTCGATCTCGTGATCCAGATCGAAGCGCCTCCATCCATCGCGTCGGGCATTCAACGCATCGGGCGAGCGGGGCATCAAGTCGGCGCGCCTTCAAGCGGCGTGATCTTCCCAAAATACCGTGGCGATCTATTGGCCTGCAGCGCAGCCGCCGAGCGAATGGTGCGCGGTGAAGTGGAAGAGACTTTTTACCCTCGTAATCCGCTCGATGTCCTGGCACAGCAGATTGTCGCCATGGTCGCACTGGAGCCTGTGGGCGTCGACACGATCTATGACACCGTTCGTCGCGCGGCGCCTTATGCACAGCTTCCGCGATCTAGCTTTGAGGGAGTGCTGGATCTGCTCTCCGGGCGCTATCCCTCGCACGAGTTTGCTGAACTGCGCCCGCGAGTCAATTGGGATCGCTTGGGCGGGAACGTTTCTCCTCGGAAGGGAACGCAGAGGCTGGCGATCTTGAATGCCGGTACGATTCCGGATCGGGGAACCTATAGTGTATTTCTCGCTGGAGGTGAGGGACATAGCCGAGTTGGTGAACTCGACGAGGAGATGGTGTTTGAGACGCGACCCGGCGATGTATTCCTGCTGGGGGCGTCTTCGTGGCGGGTGATGGAAATTACCAAAGACCAGGTGTTAGCTGGACAGCGCCATGTTCCGTTTCATGAGGCGGCGTAAGTGGTTTGTCAATGAAGAGTTATTGATGTTGACGCGAGCTTGAAAAAGAGACGACCTTCCGTGTGCAAAAATGTTTCC
>JBKJSI010000893.1:0-8149 GCA_046595915.1 Pirellulaceae bacterium | reverse complement strand
AGTCGAAACGAAGCCGATCAACCGTTAATCCGCCCCACGATTTCTTCGACAATCCCATCAATGGGCACACGCCATTGTTTGAGCGTATCGCGGTCACGGATCGTAACCGTCTTGTCGGTCAGGGATTGACCATCGACGGTGATGCAGTAAGGCGTGCCGGCTTCGTCCTGGCGACGGTAGCGGCGGCCGACTGCGGCTTTTTCATCATAAAACACGCTGATGTGCTTCTTGAGGCTGGCGTAAATCTCTTGGGCGACCTCGGGCAGGCCATCCTTCTTCACCAGCGGAAACACCGCCGCCTTGATCGGGGCGATGCGAGGGTGGAACTTCATCGAGACGCGGCTCTGCATCGCGCCATTTTCGTCTGGCGCTTGGTCCTCGTGATAGGCTTCACAGAGAAACGCGAGCACGCCGCGATCGGCGCCTGCGGAGGGCTCGATGACGTGCGGGATGAATCGCTCGCCGGTTAGATCGTCTCGATAGGAAAGATCCCTGCCGGAGCCCTTCCACTTCGCCTTGCCATCGGGGCCAAGCTCAAGCTTGAGCGGCTTCTCTTTTTCATTGAGCTTCCCTTCCATGTGACTGCGCAGATCAAAGTCGCCGCGATGGGCGATGCCTTCGAGTTCGCCGAATTCCCCCTCGGGCAGAAAGGGGAAGGCATATTCAATATCTGAGGTGCCGTCCGAGTAATGGCTCAGCTCATCCTCATGATGCTCGCGTAAACGGAGCCGCTCACTCGAAAGACCCATGCTCGTGTACCACTTCATGCGGCGGTCGCGCCAATAGCGGTACCACTCCTGCGATGAACTGGGGTGGCAAAAGAACTCGATCTCCATTTGCTCGAACTCGCGCGAGCGGAAAGTAAAGTTCCGCGGCGTGATTTCATTGCGAAAGCTCTTGCCCATCTGGGCGATGCCGAAGGGAATGCGAACGCGAGTGCTGTCGCACACGTTTTTGAAGTTAACAAAGATTCCCTGCGCCGTCTCAGGCCGCAGGAACGCCGCCCCTTCTTCGCCGGAGAGTGCGCCGACGTAGGTCTTGAACATCAGATTGAATTCGCGCGGCGCGGTAAGTGTGCCAAGTTCCTTCGCGTCGGGACCGAGGACGTTGGCTGAGTCTCCCACCTGCGGCAGCGTCAGGAACTTGTCATCCCACTTAAGCTTTTCCGCGTCTTTGTTGCGCAACTTGAAGAACTTGAGGGCTCGCGCTTCGACGTCGGCCTTTTCAGTTTCCGCTTCGGCGCCAGTCGCGACAAAGACTCGCTTCTCCTGATACTCCACCCAGCACCCGCGAACCTGGTCGACGCGGTACCGTTTCTTCGACTCTTTGCAGTCGACCATGAAGTCGCAAAACAGGTCATAGTGCCCCGAGCATTTCCAAACCTGCGGGTGCATGATGATGGTGCAATCGAGCCCGGTCATCTCAAACGCCTCCGGGGCGCCCGGCGGCGCAACGAGCTCGTTATGCCCCGTGACCATATCCCGCCACCAAGCTTCCTTCAAATTCCGCTTCAGCTCGACGCCCAGGGGCCCATAATCCCAAAACCCATTGAGCCCGCCATAGATTTCGCTCGACTGAAAGAGAAACCCCCGCCGTTTGCAGAGCGAAACCAGTTTTTCCATTTCCATGAGAAGTCCGCTGAGTGTCGCCTTTCGCTCCGCGAAAGGGCTTTGTTAATTGACGGTCGCCAAACCGAAGAGTTTAGCGATTTAGGCGGGAATTGGGGTATGGGGGAAATGGTGTTAGCACCAATCTTCTAGACCAAGTTCGGCACTCGTGAGAATTCTTTGGTGTTGGACGTCACCACTGTCAAATCGTTCGCCATAGCCGTAGCTGCGATAAGCAAGTCGTAGGGGCCAATGGGCGTGCCAAGGAATGCAAGATGGCTCCGAATCTCAGCAGCAATTGCCCCGGCTGCATCGTTAAAAGGAATGCACTTATGAAGAGCATGAATCTCAGCCAACTGTTCAGCCCTAGCTTGACGATATGGCTCTGAGCTGCGAATTACTCCATAGGTCAACTCGAAGTACACAATGGAACAAAGTAAAATGTCACCGACATCGCATGACTTTATGTTGGCAACGACTTTCTCGCTGGAATTGCGAAAATAGGCAATCCAAGTATTTGTGTCCAATAGAAATTGGCTCACATCGGATCCCTTACTTCATATTCTCCTTGTGGCGGTCGCTCAAATTCACCCTGCCATTTACCCGCAATCCCGTCCACGATCTTAGCCCACTCTTCCTTCGTAAATCGTGGCTTTGAAACCTTATCGATGGTCAGCCGGACTTCTTGATTAGCTGCCGCGACACCTAATGGAAAATCGACGTGCAAGACGCCGTCGTCACCGACTGTTGCGTTGACCGTTATCGCATTCATGGCGTTTATTCCTCACATTGAAATCGTGCTGCTTTTATTGTACTCGCAATGCAAGGCGGGAAAATAGTCCGTTCATTTCCCCGAGTCAGCCGCGATTCAAAAGATGCCGACATGCTGCCAGAGTTTCCGGTAAGCAAGTCTTCGAGTCAAAGCCCGTGGGCATGGCGACGAAGCGGATTTTGTCGCCGATTCGGAGAGTCTTCCAAGGTTCTCTTGATTGCTTAGCCATCCTTTTCCAATTCTTCCTCCTCAAACAAATCCCCCAAAACCTTCTCCCGATTCATCAAAAACGCCCGGGTTACTTTGAAGTGTTCAGTCTGCTCATACTCGACATGCTCAATCCCTTTCGTCGAGAGATTGTAAATCGTTGCGCCCGGATAGGCCATCAATATCGGTGAATGCGTTGCAATGATGAACTGGGCGCGGCCTTTGACTAGTTGATGAATGCGGGCGAGAAGCACCAGTTGTCGTTGAGGCGAAAGTGCGGCTTCGGGTTCGTCGAGGATATAGAGGCCGCCATCGATGAACCGGTTCAGGGCGACCCAGAGTGTGGCTTCGCCGTGTGACATGGCGTGGAGATTGGTCCAGCCCATCGCAGCGTAACCTTCTCGTTCGATTTCGGTCGCGATGTTAAACATCGTTTCGGCGCGCAGGAAAAAGCCGCTGCGTTCCTTGCGGAAGCCACGGGCTAGCCAAAGTCCTTCGTGAAGGATCGACTCCGTGGGATGGCTTTTGCCCGTAAAATTCTTGGTGCCGCCCTCGGGATTAAATCCAGCTTTGATGGCGATTGCTTCCATGAGCGTCGATTTACCCGCGCCATTTTCACCGACGAAGAAGGTCACGCCGGAGGCGAATTGAAGGACGCCCATCTTGGCGACGGCGGGGATCGTGAGCGGATACTTGCTCCAGTCGTGTGGGTATTCTTCGCTCAGCTGGATATGGCGCAAGATATGATCGTGATGCGGGAGTGGTAGGCGTTCGATTGGCATGTTGGTTTGGTTGATAGTTGAAACATGGCGGCAGGGCCACGCGGGCGAGCTTATCCTCTCCGAAACTACTATCTTTCGCGCTATCGGGGAGTCTGGGAAGAGGCAGGGGTTGGGGCGTTTTGGTCGGCGCGCAGTGCGGCCTGGGGAGATTGGCTTATGCCGCTTTTCGCAGGTCAGATTGAAGAGAGGATGCAGGCGGTTTGCGGCGTGTGAAGAAGTTGATGCACCACCGTGAGATGGCTGCGAATGGTTGAATGATTGCGAAGAGACAACGCGTGGCGAGGGAGAAGCTGGGTTGAGGATTTGATTCAACCACGGATGGACACGGGTTTACACGGATGGTGTGTTGGGCGGGAGTGCTATTGGAATCCACTGAGGGAATGGCGGTGGATGAAGGTCTATCGGCCATAGGTGAAGGAAGGGACGTTTGGGGCTTGGGCGGCGTTGAAATTCCTCGCTTACGCTTCGGGTTGGGACTGGAAGTGGGATTGGAGGTTGGTTCGATGGAGGTGGGAATCGTAGGTGCGGATGATTGGGACGTCGGAATTGTCTGCGTAGCCTGACTTGCCTGGGTTTTCGAAATTGACCGAGTTGTCCGTTTTGGCCTGAGTGGTCTTTGCCTCTTCAGCGCTTGGCGAAAGTCGCGTTTTGCGTTTTTGAATTCGAGGGCCGAAGCGGCCAGATCGGACTCCATTTGGTTGAAATCGGCGTATAGCTCGTTGTGCAGCTTCCAATCCACTGCTTCGCTACCCCGGCTGCTGGTCCAGACGATCCTTAGCCAGTCGATTCCTAGCCAAAGGCCGATGAAGGTTACTGCGATAAGGAGTGTAGTGATCATGTGTATAGTATATCGGCGTGTAAGATATAGTCAAGTAGTTTATGAGCATCTTTGCACGAATTAGCGTCGAGTGAGTTGGGTTGAGAGCGAGGCCTAAAGTGTTTGGCGATCACAAGTTGCGATGGTCGATGATTTCGGATGCTCTCGCGATCGCTGAGATTTTTGAGATTCTTCAGCTTTTTTTGTCGCCAGGGTTAAGCGGATGCCCATTCACCTTTGGTGGAATCCGTCTGGCCAGAATTGCTGGATTCTAAAGGTGACAATCGGAAGGCCTGCTCGCCGGGATCTTGCATCGATTCAATTCGACTGCGCTGCGAAAGTTGCTTTGCCTGCGGCAATGAGACAGTCGCGGGATCCCGGCGCACCGGGACAGGTCGACATGACCTACGTAGAAGTGTTGTGTCCGTGAATCTACATTGGCGGTTGAATGTGCATGCTGATGTCGGCCTCTATCAGTATTGATGACCTTTTACAACGCATTCCCACCGAGGAAATTCGATGACCAGTTCGCATGGCGGCGGAAGTTCAATTCATTCGGAACATGAAGAACTAATCGCGCGATTTGAGCAGCAGTGGATTGCGGGGGAGTCGCCCGAGATCGAGGCATTTTTGCCGGCTGATCGGTCGCGGATGGCGGTGCTCGTCGAGCTTGTGACGGCGGAGGTCGAGTTTCGCTTTAAGGCGGGAGATGATCCCAGACTGGAGCAGTATTTGTTGCGGTTTCCTGAACTGGTGACGCGAAAAGAACTGGCGATTCGACTGGCCAAGGAAGAGTTTCGGCGACGGCGGGGCCGCAACGAGATCGTGCAGATTGACGACTTTGCTTTGCGGTTTCCTGCACTTGCGCCTGAGTTGGAGAGGGAATTGCATTCGTCGGTGGGTTCAAACTCTCTGCAAAGAGAGCTGAATGCGCAAGTGACACCCACCTCGGCCGGGATGGCGGCAACACTTTCGGAGATCACCTGGTTAGCGAAGGGAGGAATGGGAGAAGTTTATGTCGCCTCCGATGAGGCGCTAAAGCGGCGGGTGGCGATGAAGGTGATCCAGCCGAAGTATGAATCCAACGCCGAAGTGCTACGGCGGTTTGTTTCGGAAGCGGAGATCACCAGTCGACTTGAACATCCGGGGATTGCGCCTGTGTATGGCGTGGGAACGTTGCCGGATGGTCGTCCTTGTTACTCGATGCGATATATCCGCGGCGAATCGATGGGGGAGGCGATTCGGGCATTTTTTCGGTTGGGAGGCGAAACTGAGAAATCGCTGCCGCCCAGTGATGGGCAGTCTGGCTCTGGCAGCGCAAAGAGGAGCGAAGCCAAACGCAGTCGGCTCGATTTACATCTTCCGGAGCGGAACCTGGCGTTTCGAGGATTATTGCAGCGGATGATTTCGGTTTGCCAGACGCTCGCTTACGCGCATCAACAGGGCGTTTTGCACCGTGATTTGAAGCCCGAGAATATTCGCATTGGCGAACATGGTGAGACGGTGCTGTTGGATTGGGGGCTCGCGAAAGAACTTGATTCGAGAGTGGACGAACCAAAGTCTGGCGACGAGACGGCCGAGCAAGATCATCGAGACTCTCTTCGAACCAAGATTGGCAGCATTTATGGCACGCCGCAGTTTATGAGTCCTGAGCAGGCGCGGCGGGATGGAAAGCCGATTACGGCGGCGGCGGATATTTATGGCCTGGGGGCGACGCTTTATTTTTTGTTAACGGGGCGGCCTCCATTCGCGAAGGATTCCGTTTCGAAGATCGCGGAACGGGTGGAGCGGGGTGAGTTTGAGAAGCCGCGAAGTCTTTGCAACGATATTCCCGTCGCACTGGAGGCGATCTGCTTGAAGGCGATGCGGCTGGAGCCGGTGGATCGGTATGTTTCGGCGAGTGAGATGGCGGTCGACTTGGAGCGATATCTGGCGGACGAAGCGGTTGGGGTGTTGCGGGAGTCAGTTTGGCAGAGTTCGCGACGATGGATCAGAAAACACCCTGTTGTGGTGTCGACCACGGTGGCTTGTCTAGGGCTGTGCTTTATCGGCGCGATGCTGGCTACGCTGCTGATCAATCGCCATGCGATCACATTGGCAGGAAAGAATCTCGATCTACAGAACGCGAATTCGGTCATCAAGCAAGAAAAGGATACAGCTCTGCGGTACCTTTCCTACGCAAATAAAGGTAACGAAATTCTCGGCTCGGTAGTTGTGAGAATTAATCCACAGGGCGGGAAGATAGAGACGCTCGGAGAGTTTCGCCAAGCGTTAGCAGAGAATTTATTGGAGGCGGTGAAGCAGCTTGAAACGGCGCAAATTGGTGATCCGGTGGTGGCGACGACATTGAAAGCGAGGATGGCGAAGGCATTACAAGAAATGGGCGCCTTCGAAAAAGCCGTCGCTGTATTTGATCAAGTGCGCAAGGTGCGGGAGAAAGAACTCGGCCCACGAGACCCTCAGACACTCGACAGTATGCATGATTTGGCTTGGGCCTATGAAAATGCCGGGAATTTGACTTTGGCGCTTCCGCTCTATCAAGAGACGCTGCGACTTCGCAAAGCGGAATTGGGCGAAGATCATCGTGACACGCTGCTGAGTATGGGAGCGCTAGCGTTGGGATATGAAGCGGATGGGAAATATGACTTGGCGCTGCCGTTACAAGAAGAGACCCTCAGACTCCAGCGAGCGAAGTTGGGAGATGACGATGATCACACGATCACGACGATGGGTAATTTGGCGCACACTTTGGAACGCGTAGGTGAACAGGAGCGGGCCATCCAGCTTCACGAAGAATGCTTGCAGCGGACACGGGCGAAAAAAGGCGAAGATCACTTCGACACGCTTGTCGCCATGAACAATTTGGCAGTTGGATATCGCGAACTTGGTCAATTTGAAAAGGCAAAGCCGATTTTTCAGGCCGCGCTATCCAAGCTGCGCGCCGGTGTTGGGCCAGATAATCCGCTCACCTTAATGTGCTTAGGCAATCTGGCAAGATGTTTCAACCAGAATGGAGAACTCGACGAAGCGCATCGGTTGTATGAAGTCGTTCAGCAACGGTTGCAAGCGCGGCTTGGCATTCGTCACGTTTCAACACTTGCCGCGACGAATGATTTGGCTGCGAGTTTCCACGCTCTTAAGAAATATGACCAAGCAATTCCGCTGTACAAGGAAGTGATCGACATTAGAACCGAGCTACAAGGTCGAGATCATCCGAATATGATTGTCTCTTTGGGAAATTTGGCTTCAAGCTATCAGGCGATTGGCAAATACAAAGAAGCTTTAGCGCTTTGCGATGAGGCATATCGTTTGAGTGTGACTCAGTTTGGCAAAGACCACGCTAATTCGCTCCGAACGCTCGATAACCTGGTGATTGGTCTTTTTGACGTGAATGACATTGATCGCGCGCGGGGGCTGATTGACGAATATCGGGCGATGTATCGAGAACGCGCCGTGCAGATGGACGCGCCATTTGCGACGACGCTTGGCAGGCTCGTACTCAAAATGCTGGAAGCAAACATGTATGAAGCGGCGGAACCTTACGCCCGCGAATGTCTTGCCTATCGGCAAGTGACGCAGCCCGATCGTTGGACTCTTTTTAGCATGCAGTCGGTACTTGGCGGCGTGTTACTAGGGCAAAAGAAGTACGCTGAGGCGGAGCCGCTATTACTCAATGGCTTTCAGGGAATGGAATCGCGGCTTTCGCAAATACAGCCTGAGTCCAAGATGCGTTTGACGCAGGCCGCGAAGCGGATTGTGGAACTCTACACCGCACTCGAAAAGCCAGTGGAGATTGAAAAATGGCAAGCCAAACATGAGGAGTTGGAAAAGCTGTTTCCGGCGCCATTGCCGAAGGTTCTCGATGCGGAAACTAAGCCCGTGGGGGGTGTTAAGTCGTAAATCGAAGCACTTCTTGTCGCTCCTCTTGAAAGAAACCAATCCGGTGCGTTTTTGCACCGGATTG
>JBKJSI010000872.1:0-6541 GCA_046595915.1 Pirellulaceae bacterium | reverse complement strand
CTCCCGCCTTGTTCTTGGTCTAATGCGAAAAATCCCGGGGGCTTGGGGGCAGAGCCCCCAAAGAAAGAAAACTCGTACTTCGTTCCTTCGTTCTTCAACACTTCACTAAGCTAAACGAAAGACGCGATTCCACACTTTCGGCTGGGCCAGAACAATGTTCGCTGCCGCCGGCTTTCCCCTCCGTTTCGAAAAACACACCGGCCCCTACTTCTTGATTCACGGCTGCGGAAGTGAGTTTATGTTGAGCTTCCCCGAAAGCGGCTTTGGAGCATCACCGATCGGGAGCTTTATTGCCAAGCGATTTACTTAAAGAGGGTGGATCGATTGAGCCTCGCTAATAATCGATCACTATTCTCCGAGCAGTGGGTTCGTTCGTTTGCTCCAGGGGAAGTCGCCGGCCTTCTTTACTAGCCGGCGTTCTAGGAACGTGCCGATGGCGGTTTGGACATCGAGGCTGGGGTCGAGGAGTTTTGCGCCTTGGAGGCTGGTTTTTAGGTCGATGTAGTAGAGCGATTGCTGGGTTTCGGCGAGTTCTTTGCTCGGGAGCGGGTGATGCTTGATCAGTTGATCGTAGAGCTTGCCGCAGAATTCTTTGTCTTTGGCGCCACCGACGACGAGGATCGAAAAGGGACTGCGGAAGATCGGGCTCGCGGAGACGCGGTCGGCGACGAGGCTCTTGTATTTTCCCAACGGGGAGATGAGGACGAGGGCTTTGACATCTTGGCCTTGCTTGATTGACGGTAGCGAGGGCCAGCTCCAATCCATCTGCGCCCAGTCGAGGGCGATGATGGTGCTCATCTCGCTGCCGACGATTGTGAGGAGCTCGATGTTGACTTTGCCTTCGTTATTGAGCTCGAGGAGGAATTTCTTGATTGCCTCCATATCGAAGTTGACCATGTAGACGTATTGCTCGCTCGACATCGAGTCGGCGTGGATTTCGGCTTCTGCGCCTGCGGAGCCGACGCGGCGGACGCTCTTGCCATGCCCACGGAGATCGGGGCAGACGACGGCATGGCCTAGTTTTTGAAGATGACGGGCGAGGGGGACCATGTCGGCGGAGCTGCCGCCTTGGCCATGTAGCAGGACTACTGGGATTGTGTTCTTGCCGCCATGCACATCTTTGGGTGTGAAGTATTGGAAATGGATATGGACGTTGTCTTTGGTGGTGACGATTCGTTCTTCGGGTGGGGCGCCGTCGCTTGGCTGGGGGCGCTGGGCGATTGCGCTGGAGACGATCAAGATTCCGAAGAGCCATGCAGCCAAGCAGCCAGTCGCGAAAGCTCGGCATATGAGCAAAACGCTCAAACGGGTAAAGATGGACATGGAATCTTGGCTACGCATTGTTCCAAACCTCGAACGAACGGATCGATATGCCTTGGTTGGCAAACTGCCGGCCAGCCAAACCTCAAGTCGGAATTTAAGGGAGAAACGCTCTAGCGTCAACGATTTCCAGGGAGCGAAAGGCTAATTGTCACTTGGACTTACGTGCAGGCTGGCGGCTAAATGTGACGGTCGGGCAATTTACGAAGCCCCTTAAGCGTCAGAGTACCATTGGGGGCGAAATCCGTTTAAGCTTCTGGTGCAAAGTTTGTCGACGTGTTGTGGTTTCGAACAAATTAGCCAACTACCGGTCGCAATGGGACAAAAACCTGGAATGTAGCGGTGGTTTGGGCGAAGATAAAGCTAAAAGGTCGGGAGTGACTCTTGATGGCGACCGCCACGATTGAATCCGTTGCATCTGCGTCTGAGGCTGCCAGTGATGCGCCGCAGATTGATGTTAGCGTGCCGCTACGCATTAGCTCGGAGTTCCCGGCCGTTGGAATTAGTCTTGCGTTGCACATGCTCGTGGTGATCCTATTGGCTTTCGTGCCGATGGCGGCGAAGTCGGTTCAGCAGATGGAGATGGTGGCTTCGCTTGATGAATTGGAATCGCTTCCGCAGCCGGTCGATGTGGCGCCTTCGGTGGCGCCGCCAGAGGAGATTGGCGCCAATAGCACGATGGGTGATGCTGCGGCATTAGCTACCGCGACAATGCTGGCGGAGGTTTCGGCGCTGCCTAGTAATGTCGATACGACTGCGCCTGAGGCGGCGCTGTTTGATGTTGAGAATGTGATTAAGGTCGCGACGGGTGTGGAGAAGTCGAGAGAGATTGTGCGCGGTGCGACGGGACAGGGCGTGACTGGGGCGGAGGGGGCAGTCGATCAAATTACGGAAGAGATTTTGCGCTCTCTCGATGAGCGGCGGACGCTGGTGGTTTGGCTGTTTGATCAATCGGTCAGTATGGTTCGGCAACGCGAAGTGGTGATGAAGCGGTTTGAGGGCGTTTACAACCAACTCGGGGTGTTGCGCGCGGCGGGTAAAGAGCAGCTGACGAAGCATGGTGATCAGCCGCTGCTCACGGCGGTGATGTCGTTCGGTATGAAGGTTGATTTTCCGCTGGAGAAGCCGACTGAGAATTTTGAAGAGATGAAGGAAGCGGTCGAGAAGATTCCGGTGGACAACTCGGGGGTTGAACGGGTGTTTACCGCGGTCTACTTGGCTTCGCAGAAGTATAAGCCGTTTCGTGATCGAGATTCGGAAACGAAAGAGCCGAAGCGAAACGTGATGTTGATCGTCGTATCCGATGAAGCGGGCGAAGATACCGATGGGATGGAGAAAACGATTTCGCAATGCCGCAAATTGGCAATGCCGGTTTATGTGATTGGTGTGCCGGCGCCATTTGGGCGGAAGACGACGCTCATTAAGTATGTCGATCCTGATCCGAAGTTTGACCAGTCGGCTCAATGGGCCCAAATCGATCAGGGGCCGGAGTCGCTGCTGCCGGAGCGGCTGATGCTCGATTTGAACACGGATGGTGACGATCGATTCAATATTGATTCGGGCTTTGGGCCTTTTGCGCTGACGCGACTTTGCTATGAGACGGGCGGCATTTATTTCACGGTCCATCCGAATCGCAGTTTGAATCGGGCGGTGCGTCGCGGCGAGATCGATGATTTCGCGTCTCACCTTTCGTACTTCTTTGATTCCAATGTGATGCGGCCCTATCGGCCAGACTATGTGTCGGCGCAGGAATATCTGAAGCGCGTTAAGGACAGCAAGCTGCGTAGCTCGCTGGTGCAGGCGTCGCAGCTCTCGGCTTCGATCGAGCTCAATTCGCCCAATACTCGGTTTCTGAAGGTAAATGAGGGTGCGTTTGCCAATGCACTGCTCGACGCGCAGAAGGCGGCGGCGCGAGTGGAGCCGACGATCAATATGATCTTTGAGTTGCTGAAGAATGGCGAGAGTGATCGGGCGAAGGAAACGACGCCGCGTTGGCAGGCGGGTTATGACCTGGCTTATGGTCGGATCTTGGCGATCAAGACGCGGGTCGAAGGCTATAACGTGATGCTGGCGATGGCGAAGAGCCGCAAGTTTGACAATGCAAAAAGTAACACGCTTATCTTGGCGAAGTCGAAAGAGGTGAATGGATCGAGTCAGCTGAAGGCATCGGGCAAGAAGGCGGAAGAGTTGCTCAATAAGGTGATTGCTGAGCATCCTGATACGCCGTGGGCTTTGCTCGCTAAGCAGGAACTCGCTGATCCGAATGGCTGGAAGTGGACTGAGCAATTTACGGATTTGACGCCGCCGCCTGCAGCGCGACCGGCCGCAGCGAACAATCCTCCGCCGGCGCCGCCGAGAGCGGAACAGGCTCGGATGCTGGAGAAGCCGAAAGAGAAACGGCCGATTCCGAAGCTGTAGTTGTGGAGCTCAGTGAGTGAGTGCGGCGTTGATGACTGCTTGAGGGACGCCGATGTCGATCACGTGCATTTGGCCAAGGAACTCGGCGGCGGCCGGATTTTGAAATGCAGTTTTTTGGCCTACGAAGGTGAGCGTGTGCGTCGCGCGGATTGTGGGTGGGTGTGGCTCGCCGGTTTCGGAGTCGAGACCGGAGGGTAAGTCGATTGCGATGACGGTTGCGTTTTGGGCGTTGATCCAATTGATGGCTTGCGCGTAAGGTTGGCGGGCGGGGCCGGTTGCTCCAGTGCCGAGTAATGCATCGATGATGATGGTTGGCGGATGGTTGACTGTTTCCATACTGCTTAGGGCTTCGGGGGCATTGGCGAAAACAAATCGGGAGCCTGATTTGGCTAGGATTTGATAATTCGCGGCGGCGTCGCTGGTGAGTTCGCTGGGCTTTGCCCAGAGCAGGATGGTGGGATCGGCTCCGGCGATTGCCAGATGTCGAGCGATGACGAAGCCATCGCCGCCGTTGTTTCCTTTGCCGCAGCAGATGAGGATGCGAGATGTGGTGATTGGCTCACCTTTCGCTTCAAGAAAACGCAGGATGAGCTCGGCGCAGTTGCGGCCGGCGTTTTCCATGAGGACGAGGCCGAGCATGCCGAATTCGCGGATGGCAATCTCGTCTACCGCGCGGGATTGGGCGCGAGTAAGGTAGAGGGTGGAGTTTGCCGACATGGGGTGGACTCAATAGTATCAAAGACATTTGCAAGGTTTAGGATAACGACGATGCCGCTCTATGAATATCGCTGCGAGAAGTGTGGGAAGGACTGCGAGCTTTTGGTACGGAATGAAAGCGACGTGAAATGCCCCGGTTGTGGGAGTGTGAAGCTTGCGCGGCAGCTGAGTGTGGTGGCGGCGCCTTCGGGGGCTCGGGCGGGGATGATGGAGCCGATGGAAAGTTGTGAGCGACCGCAGTGTGGGCAGGGGCGATGCATGGGGATGGAGTGAGTATTCGGTGGAAATCTTACTTGTTGTTTCTCGACTGCTTGGTCGCTCACTGACGGAATGCTTCGCGTTTACAGGCTCCATGTACCCCTGCTAATGGGGTGCAATGGAACGATCGATTCATGCGAGGAATATTAGGGCCCCATTCTTGACCGATTTGCCGCTGCTGCCAATCGATTCCCATTTGCCAAACATCGTGGCGGCGCTGCGCGGTAGCGCGACGGTCATTCTGGAAGCGCCGACGGGTGCAGGGAAGACGACGCGGGTGCCGCCGGCGCTTTTTGAGGCGGGTTTTGCGGAGTCGGGGCAGATTGTGATGCTGCAACCTCGGCGGGTGGCGGCACGGGCGGCGGCGGCGCGGATGGCGGATGAGGATCGATCGGGGCTTGGTAAGACTTATGGCTATAGTGTTCGGCTCGACTCGCGGCAGTCGGCGGCGACGAAAGTGCTCGTCGTCACCGAGGGCATTTTGCTGCGGCAGTTTCAGCATGATCCGTTTCTTGAGAAGACGGGCGTGATTGTTTTCGATGAGTTTCATGAGCGGAATTTGCAGAGCGACCTCGCGCTGGCGATGGCGAAGAACCTTCAACAGACCGTGCGGCCTGAGCTGAAGATCGTGGTGATGTCGGCGACGCTGCAGACTGATGCGCTATCGAAGTATTTTCCTGGTGCGCCGGTGGTGAAGTGTGAGGGGCGGCTTTATCCGGTGGAGGTGCGGTATGTCGGCGGGATTGAGAAGCGACCACTGGCCGAGGCGGTTTGTGATGCGGCCGAAACAGCGCTGAGGGAGTCGCCGGGCGATGTGCTGGTGTTTCTGCCGGGCATTCGCGAGATTCGTGATGCTCAGAAGGCGCTGGAGCAACGCGGGATTGATCGACAGGCGGTGTTTCAAAGTCTGTATGGCGATTTGCCAGCGGAGCAGCAGGATGCGGTGCTCAAGCGCGGGGATGCGGTGCGGCGGGTAATTCTTTCGACCAATGTGGCGGAGACTTCGCTGACGATCGAGGGCGTTACGGCGGTGATTGATGGCGGGCTGGCGCGGATTTCGAGATACGATCCGCATGTGGGGCTCGATAAGCTGGAACTGTCGCCGATTTCGAAGGCTTCGGCGCAGCAGCGGGCGGGGCGGGCGGGCCGGCTTGCGCCGGGGCTTTGTTTGCGGCTGTGGAATGAGCCGCAGCAGCGGACGCGCGAGGAGTTTGATGAGCCGGAGATTCGGCGGGTCGATCTCGCGGGCGCGGGCCTCTCTCTTTACAACTGGTTCGATGCTGATCCGGCGAGTTTTGAATGGTTTGAGCCGCCTGATCCGGCGGCGATGGCTCGGGCGCAGGTGCTGCTGGCGGATTTGGGGTTCATTGAGGGCGGGGCGATTACGGCGGCGGGGCGGCAGGCGGCGAAATTGGCGCTGCACCCGCGACTCGCGCGGCTTTTGATGGAGTGCCATGAACGTGGCAGTCTCGAGCTAGGGGCACTATGTGCGGCGATGCTGAGTGAGCGGGGGCCGTTTTTTGGTAGTGGAGGGCTAGGGTACAGACAAGCCTTGGGCGAGAACTGGGATGTATCGCCTCATAGTGGGCGATCGTTCACCACTGCAAGAGGAAATCGGCAACCAATCAGCGCGCACTGGGATAGTGACCCGTTGGAGCGCGCGCACGCGCTACTAGATTGGAAGAGCGGGCAAGGAAATGAATACACGCCGTTCGGGCAGATCAGCCGCGATGCGGCGCGGTCGATTTTTCGGGTGGCGGAACAGACGGCGAAGGAGGCGGTTCGGACGCTGGGGGAGCCGCGAGCTGGTGGTGATGACGAGGGCGAT
>JBKJSI010000871.1:0-5666 GCA_046595915.1 Pirellulaceae bacterium | reverse complement strand
CTCCCGCCTTGTTCTTGGTCTAATGCGAAAAATCCCGGGGGCTTGGGGGCAGAGCCCCCAAAGAAAGAAAACTCGTACTTCGTTCCTTCGTTCTTCAACACTTCACTAAGCTAAACGCAAGTCGCGATTCCACACTTTCGGCTGGGCCAGAACACTATGGCTAACGGTCGGCTCAAAAAGTTCGCAGAGGCAGCCGAAGACTGGGACCGAGCGGTCGCACTCAGCCCAGAAGAAGAACAGCTGGGGTTTCGCGCGTTGCGAGCTACCACACGTCTCAATGCCGGCTTGGTGACCGAGGCGATCACCGATGTCGCCGACCTGACCAAGTCTGCGAATTGGAACGCAGGGGATTGGTACAACTTTGCTTGCATCTATTCTGTGGCAAGCAACAAGATCATTGACAAAAAACGGGAGTACGTTGACCGTGCGATGGAGCTTTTGCAACAAGCCGTGAAAGCAGGCTGGAAAGATCCCGCCCACTTGAAAAAAGACCCCGACCTAGACCCACTCCGCGACCGCGAAGACTTCAAAACGCTGCTGGCGGAGTTGGAAGCCAAAGTTGAGAAGAAGTGACAGCGCCGGTACAATGCCCGTGGAGAGGAGGATTCGAAATGCCAATGCACGACTGGACTCGTGTCGATGCGGGAATTTATCACGATTTCCACCACGAGTGGATCTCCGAAATCAAGCGCGCGTTGAACCGCGGGCTACTACCCGAAGACTACTACGCACTTGCCGAACAGCAAGCCGCAGGGTTCGGTCCGGACGTCCTCACACTGCAAGACGTGGCTGATCCCTCAACCGGTGGTGGGACCGCGGCCATTACAAAGACCAAACCCAAAACCACTCATTACGCCCAATCGCCGGCAGATTTCCACCGCCGAAAAAAGAGCTCAATCGCCATCCGCCACGTCAGCGGCGACCGCATCGTGGCGATGATCGAGATCGTTTCACCCGGCAACAAAAACAACGCCAATGCCTTCAAAGCCTTCGTCGATAAGGCCTGCGAACTGCTCGAACACCGCATTCATTTGCTGTTGATCGACCCCTTCCCGCCCAATCGTCGCGCCCCAAACGGCATCCATGCGGCGATTTGGGCAATGGTCGATGACGACCCGTTCATCGTTCCACCCGAGCGCCCGCTCACCCTCGTCGCCTACCAGTGCAGCCTCATCACCCAGGCGTACATCGAAACCATCGCCGTAGGCGAACCCGTTCCCGAGATGCCGCTCTTCCTCGACCCCGAATCGCACATTCTAATCCCGCTCGAAGCCACCTACCGCGCAGCCTGGGACACAGTCCCCGCCCGCTGGCGCCGAGTGATCGAGCCAACGACTTGACCCAAGTCGAACTGCGATAGCAAATCCAAGCGCGCGAGTAACTGCTCTTTCGCGGATTTACGAACTGCTCCTATCACAACCCGAAGCGTAAGCGAGGAATGCGGCCAACTCCCTAGCTACACGTCGGGTTACGATAAGAGCTCCCAGACAATTCTCTTAATAAAATCCTGAAAATTAGTGCGCCAAATAGCGCCACTCCTCTGCAAAAATAGAAACAACCGCGCACTCGCTGCGCAACCCCATCCCGGCTCAGGGCAGACCAATGCCGCCAAAACAACCAACCGAACCTGGCCACCTTGGCAATGTTGTGGCCAATTTGCCCCAGAGAGAGGGCATCTTGGCCATGTTGCAAAATCAAGCCCTTTCCCCAAACCCCTCCGCCACCAACCGCCACCATCACCGAGCGCCCGCCACCGCCGCCACCAACTTTCACCCTAACTTGCGCGCCAGTCTTGAGGCCCCTACGTGCGCGCGCAAGACTGCAAGACTACAAGTTTGGAAATACAAGCTCTTTTTCACTCAGTTCCCCGCGCGTCCCGCAGGTCTCTTCAAGACTGGCCGCTCGGCAGTTTTGACACCCCCTCACGACCTGCTACCATACTCCCACCTGCAAGGCTCGTAGGCGTGCGATTGTTGCCAGGATTACCGCCGCCCTCTTATTCATCAGTCTCAGTGGAGCCGTCGTCATGGGTCTGTCGCGCCGTCACTTTTTCGCCGGACTAGGCATCACCACCGCCGCCGGAGTCGCCACGGGACTGACTTCCAGCGCCTGGATGCTAGAAACCCGCGCCCTCGCCATGCAAGAAGGCCTCAAGTCGGCCGGAAAAGCAACCGCCGTCGCCCGCATCCTCTTCAACGAAAACCCCCTCGGCCCTCGCCCGCCGCCCTCAAGGCAATCGCCGAAAGCGGCCACGTCTTCAACCGCTACGGCATGACCGACTCGCTCAAGCTTGAGATGAAGATCCGCGCGAAAGTCGGACTGCCCACCGTCGAAGTCTCCGACACACCCGCCCTAGGCCCAGCACCGCGCCCGAGTTCCGACACCGACCTCATCATGGGCATCGGCTCCTCCGAAATCCTCCGAGCAGCCGGCTGGATGTGCGCGGACAAAGGCGGCGGCAAAGGCAACTCCGTCGAAGCCAACCCCAGCTACGACGCCCTCGCCGACGACGCCGAAAAAAAGCCCGGCGCGAAGCTCACCCGCAAGATCGTTCCGCTCGACAAAGAAAACCAAGTCGATGTCCAAGCGATGGCCGACGCGATCGACGCGCAAACCAAAGTCGTCGTGCTCTGCAATCCCAACAACCCGACCGGCGCGTTCATCCCCAAATCGGGCATCGAACAAATCGTCGCCAAAGCGCCCGAGTCCTGCCTCGTGTTCATCGACGAGGCTTACATCGAGTACCTGCCCGACTACGAAAAGCAATCCGCACTCGAACTCGCCAAGACCGCGCCCAACGTCCTCGTGGCTCGAACGTTTTCCAAAGTCTACGGCCTCGCCGGTCTCCGCATGGGATACGCCATCGCCAATCGCAACGTGATCGCCAGCCTCCGCCCCTACATGCTCGGCGGCATCGCCCTCAACATGGCTGGCCTCGCCGCCGCCAGCGCAGCACTCGATGACACGTCGCATGTTCAAGCCACCCGCGATCTCAACGCAAAGGTCCAAGCGATCTGGAAAAAAGATTTGCCCGGCCTCGGCTTCAAAGTAACCCCCAGCGTCGCCGGATTTATCTGGGCCGACGTCGGCGAAGACTGCACAGGGCTCGTTCGATCACTGCAACAGAAGGGAGTATTGATCTCCCACGGCCGCCGCTGGAACCTGCCGCAGTACGTCCGAATTTCGATCGGCGCCGAGAACGAAGTCGATCGCCTCATGGAAGGAATCAAGGCCTACCGCGCCTAATCCAGCCCAATCGTTACAGCCGCTTCGACTGCCGCGATATGTCAAAATCGTCCGGCTAGATAAACTTTGCCGGGCTGCATTTGGCCAGGGTCGAGCTATACTCTTTTACCGCCAAGGCAACAGCTTGCCTTGGACGGCGTTCTGGCCATTCCCTCCGCCAGCCCCAAAGTCCGACCTTGTCCACCGCGTTTGGCATCTTAGAAGTCACCGGGTTCACGCCCGCGATGGTCGCGCTCGACGCCATGGAAAAGGCGGCCGACATCCGAGTCGTGCAGATCGAGCTCAATGACTTCAACGGCACGGTTGTGAAAGTCCAGGGACAGTTAGCTGCGGTAAAAGCCTCCGTCGACGCCGGAGCAGAAGCCGCCCGGGCAATGGGCTCCAAGCCCATCACCACGGTGCTGGCCCACCCCTCGCCCGACGCCCTCGCCAAAGCACTCATCAATCCACAAGAAAAAAGTGCCTTACTCAATCAAAGCGTGATCCTCGAGGCCGCTGATACCAAAGGAGCCAAAATGGCTGACAACATTCCCTTCGCCCTCGGGTTCATCGAAACACAGGGCTTCACCGCCGTCTTCGAAGCAATCGACAGCGCCTGCAAAGCCGCGAACGTCGAAATCCTCGCCAAAGAAAAACTCGGCGGCGGTTACATCACGGTCGTAGTGAAGGGCGACGTCGCAGCCGTCAAGGCAGCCGTTGACGCCGGCAAGACCAAAGTCGAAGGCCTAGGCAAACTCATCGCCGCCCACGTCATCGCTCGCCCCAGCTCGAATGTGTTGTCATTGTTGCCGAAGTAATTAGCCCGCGGAATCCAAATAGGGATCGAGCCCCATTTCTGTTTGGGCTTGAATGCGTTCTTTCTCGGAGAGCATGAGTGCTTTCCGCTGGCGAAAATGGTCTCGCTCAATTTTGCGTTGGGCTTTGTAGAAGAGTTGGGCGTGGCTGGTAAGTTCGCCCTTGGCGTTGGCGCCGAGTCTGGCCCATTTCTTAGCGACGTCGTTGCCCCAGGCGGCGCGGAGGATGTCGTCTTCAAGTGACATGTAGATGCGATAAGAGCCTGGGTCGCCTTGGCGCCCGCAGCGGCCGATGAGTTGGCGATCGATGCGGGCCGATTCGTGCAATTCGCAAACGATCACATGCAGTCCGCCGAGCGCTTCAACACCTTCACCAAGCCGAATGTCAGTGCCACGTCCTGCCATATTCGTCGCGACCGTCACCGCGCCGCGACGGCCGGCGAGAGTGACGATTTCGGCTTCGCGTTCGAGATATTTAGCGCTGAGAACCTCGTGCGGGATTTTTTTGCTTGCGAGCAGTTCGGAGAGCGTTTGCGAGCGGTCGATGGAGCGGGTGCCGATGAGGACTGGCCGGCCCTCCGCGCGGAACTTTTCGATCTCATCGGCGATGGCCCGCCACTTGGCGGCTTCGGTACCGAGAACGCGATCGGGCAACCGTTTGCGGCGCGGAGGGCGATTCGTGGGGATGACATAGACGGGCGTCTGGTAAAGTTTTTTTAACTCGGGCGAGGAGTTCGCAATCGTGCCCGTCATGCCGCAGCGGCGTTCGTAGAGTGAGAAGTAACGCTGCATCGTAATCCGGGCGGCGTCGCCGGTTGCGAAGCTGATTTTGACGCCTTCTTTGGCTTCGATCGCCTGGTGAATCCCATCGCGCCAGCGGCGGCCCTCGGCCATACGCCCAGTATTTTCGTCGACGATCACGATTTCGCCTTCGCGGACGACATAGTGCCGATCGAGGTGATAATCGCGTTCGACTTGGATCGCGCGTTCGATATGTTCGTACATCGCGGCGAGGTCGGTTTCGGCGAGTTCCGCGTCGGTGGGGAATTCACGAACGTGGCGGCGACCGGCGGCTTCGAGCGTAACGCGACGACTCTTGGGATCGACGCGGTAGTCGGTTGTGAGTTCCAGCTTTGAGGCAAACTTGGCGGCCCAGGCGTGGAGGGCGGCGGCGGAATGTTCGGAGGCGCCGGGGAGTGAGCTCACGACGAGCGGCGTGCGGGCTTCGTCGATGAAAATGCTATCGGCTTCGTCGACTAGGGCGTAATACTGCTCGCGCTGCACGGGCGCTTCCGCGCGGCCTGTGCCTATTGCGCTCATCTCGGAGTACGTTTCGAGCTCGGGCGATTCGGCTTCGCGGAGTCGGATGCGGTCGCGGAGGAAATCGAAGCCGAACTCTTTCGCGGCGCCGTAGGTGATGTCTTTGGCGTAGGCTTCGCGACGCTCGTTCGTCGATGACTTGGTTTCGACGACTCCGATCGTGACGCCGAGGAGATCAAAGAGCGGTTCGAGCTGAGTCGCGTCGCGGCGGGCGAGGTAGTCGTTGGCGGTCGAAAGGTGGACTCCGCGGCCGGTGAGAGCGGCGAGATAAAGGGGCAGCGCGGCGGTGAGGGTTTTGCCTTCGCC
>JBKJSI010000370.1:0-6922 GCA_046595915.1 Pirellulaceae bacterium | reverse complement strand
CGACATTCCAAAGGTCGATGTTCGCATGGAGCGTACCCGCTGCAAGCGATTTGCCGTCCTGACTAAATGCAAGTGAATGAACTGGCCCGGCGTCGGACGGTAGAGTTACAAAATCTGCCTCGGCTCGCAGATCCCATAGCGTCACCGAACCGTCCGAATGACCTGCCGCGATCCGATTGCCGTGATCATCCATCGCAAGCGATTCTGTCGTGATTGATGAATCTTGAAGGAGGTGCGTTTTCAAAGTTGCGATTCGTTGGCCAAGCACTGGATCCCAGACGCAAATCTGATGATCCCACCAGCCACACGAGGCTATACGCCGGCCATCCGCGCAGTATTGAATCGCTTTAATTCCGCCATCGCCATGGCCGAGCAGATGATGAGACTCGCTCGCGGTGTCGGCAGTCCAGATTCGGAGATCCGAGTTTCTTCCACCTGTTGCGATTCGTTTCCCGTCGGGACTGAATGCAACACATGTGACGGCGTCGTCCTGAGTTGGCAAGTTTCGTATCGGTTTTCCCGACTCAACATCGAATATCTGTGCTGTACCTGGAAATGCGATATTTGCGTTTATGACGAAGCCATCGCCAGCGGCGATCTGTCTCCCATCGGGACTGAAGTCGATGCTATACACGGAGTGTTCCGTGGTGATTTTGCAGATTTCTTTTCCTGAATCCAAGTCCCACGCCTGGATGACGGATCCTCCAATCGCAGCTGCTATTCGACGTCCATCTGGACTGAAGTCAATTGCAAGGACTGAATCGTCGCAGGTCATGAGCTTCTGGACTTCGCCAGTTGACAAGTCCCATATCCGAACAGATCGATCCTTACCTCCTGACGCGAGGCGATTGCCGTCAGGATGAAAGCCCAAGCAGTTAACCGGGCCTTTGTTTCCGCTAAGGGTGACTTTGACCGTGCCCGATGTTGAATCGTGAACGAGAATTGTTGAGTCCTCACCGCCAGTCGCAAATCGTGTTCCGTCGGGGCTGAATACAATCGAATTAACATCACCCTTATGCATAGAGATAACTCTGCATCGACGCTCGCAACGATTCCGTAAATAGCGGTATTCCCAACCAGCAATGCCTGGGTCACATTCGCCAAGAAGCTCGATCGCACGCGGTATATTAAAATCTACGTATTCACGTTGAGCTAATCCGATTTGAATTGCGTACCTAGCCATTTCGGCGCGAAGTAGCTGTTTTTCTGCTTGCTTGGTTTGGGCCTGGGCTGTGCGTTTCGCTGCGTTTGCATCGTTTTTAGCCGCCGTTTCACGCGTCAGCGAATCCTTAAGCTTGGCATTTGCATTCTTCGTGTCCTTGAGGGCCGCACTGATCGAAATGAACGCCATCGCGACCGTCGCCAGTACAATCACCAGGGCAGTAGCAATCGTGCCGACAAGTCCTTTGTAGCGGCGTATCATCCGGCCCAACAGTTCGCCTCCCCCCGGAGCGCGTATTGGCAGAGGTTTTCCTTCGAGGAACAAGTCGAGGTAGTCCGCCAGCTCCCGCGCCGACTGGATCCGGCGTTCCGCCTCCCGCTCGGTCGCCCGCGCGACAATCGCTTCCAGATCACGGTCAATTGTCCGATCCATGCTTCGGAGCGGCGGCACGTCCCGATTAAGGACCCAACTCGCTAGCTGCGCCTCGTCATTTGCTTCGGCAAACAGCCGGCGCCGTGTCAGCAGCTCCCACATGGTTACGCCCAGACCGCGAATGTCGGCGGCGGCGCCGACTTTCAGGCTCGCGGCCGCGAGCTGTTCCGGCGCGGCATACCGCAGCGTGCCGAGAAACCCCATTGCGCGGCTGGCAGTTGAGGTGAGGTTCTCTCCTTTAGCGAGCCCAAAATCCATTAGGACGACTCGCGAGCCATCCGGGGTAAGCATTAGGTTTGCTGGCTTCATGTCTCGGTGGACAATGTTCTGATCGTGTACCTCCTGCAATGCCCGCGCGGCATCCCGGATTAACCGGGCCACATTCCGGAAATAGCTGCCTGGATCATCCGCCACAGGAAGCGGCAATTCTGGTAGGGGTGGAAGAAGCTTAAGCAAATGCTCATCAGCAATGGGCTCTGGCGCATCACCAGCAGTGATCGCTGGTTCGCCTATCGTTTGGGCACTCGGGCTCTTTCGGCCGCTTCCCTCACGGCGTTGCTTTCGGGCGGCGGTTAATACTGCGCGAGACCAAGTTGTGCTCCCCAGCGTTAAGGCCGTCGCCTCGCGATCTGCCCCAGCCAGCTCCCTCCAGACGTGCTCCAAGTCGGCGCCGGGGACGAACTCCATCGTGTAATACATCTGGCCGTCAGGGAACGTTCCGCTCGACAACAGCTTCACGATATGGGGATGATCGCACCGCGAGAGTGCCCGCATCTCCCTTCGGAACCGAGCCAAAGCAACCTCATCCGATAACAGATCCCCTGGCAAGGTCTTCAGCGCCACGAGCCGCCCGAGCGACAGCTGTCTGGCGAGGTAGACGACTCCCATTCCTCCGCGTCCCAGTTCCGCTAGTAGCTCAAAGTCTCCCCGGATCGTCCCCTGCGGGCCAAAAGTCTCAAAAAGGGATTCAACGGAGGGCGTCTCTGCAAACGATTGCTCCGACAGCCTCTGAAGATCGCCCTCGACGATAGGATGTCCCGTGATTCGACTCAGCAGCGCAGCTAACGCCGGCGCCATTGCCTTGTCACGTTCAGTGCGTCCGGTCGTATAGCTCAAGTATTCGACCTGCCGGGAATTTCGATCCCGATTCAGAAACAGAACTTCGTCCCCCTGATCGGTCCCGCGAAAGACCAGCAGCGGATCGATTCGCAGTGGAACTCGGCGTCCAGGCCAAAGGACGGCCACGCAGCCCGGCGCCAGTTGCTCCGATTCATGAGAGGCAAGTTCGAGGGGGGCCATCCGCAGCGCTTCGCGGTCGATCAGTTCATCGAGGCTCACTTCCGTCCGCTGGTCATCGATCTTTCGGATTCCAGTCAGGCACACCAGCCTTGAACCCCGAACTCCGAGCAGATCAAGGACGCCTTCCGCCAGGAGTTCATTGATGGCCGGGAAAAGCAGCGGGCCCATGTCCTGTTCATAGAATGACTCGAAGCGCGCGGCGCCATGCCCGAAGACGCCGTTGCGGTATTGGACCAACGCGTCAAATAGCTCCAAAATCGTGACGCTCGTCTCTCCGCCTGGCTCGCCATCCGGTCCGCTTCGGATGCGACGATAAAGGGCCAGCAGGGCCGGTTTGTCGCGGAACTTGGTCGTAAGCTGGCGCCAAACCTGTCCCAGCGGATGGGCCTGCGTATCGATTCGCTCGCCATAAAAGCGGGCAAGCTCGCGAAAGATGCCGACCCATTGACCGAGCGAAGGCAGCGCCAGTTGCGCGAGCTGTCTGGCGAGCGTTGCGTTTCGCGGCGAGCCATCCCGGAGATCCGCCAAGTAGGAAGCGGTGAGGACGGAGGCGCCCAGTTTGATCAGGGCTTCGAAAAGGTAGAAAGTATTGTCGTGCCGGCCGCGAGAATCTTTGGCGTTGTACGCGCGGCTATAGAGCTGCGCCAGCGGCAGCGGTAGGCGGCTCAGATATTCGCGATGAAACTCGCCGGACAACCTTCTGGCCTCGCATGGAAATTGGTGAACTGCGCCACAAAACTGCGACGCCGAGGACTACTTCGGATCAGGGCTCTTGGTGGTTGGTGAATCGGGCAAAGGACCGCAGACTCGCTCGATTTCCTGGCTAAGGATTTCGCGGCGTAGCTGCTCTTGCCAATCCTCTGCGACGAAGGGAACTAGTCTAAATGTCGCTAACGTTCGGCGCTGCTGCAGGCATTTTTCAGGCTGCTTTTGATGGTAATACGTTAGAGCCAAAAACGCCTGAATAAAGTAAGTCGGCGGCGCATCTACTCGCGCCAACCCTGGCTCTCCCTGGTTCATATCGGGCGCGTCCAAGGTCTTGGCGTCAGAAAGTTGCGTTTCCCTCGATTCTGCTTTGGACAATTGTGCCTCGTCATGCAGGACTTTCGCTTGAAGTAGCGACTTCTCGGCGAGGTCGAACTCACCAACGCGGAAGTAGCTCGCCCCCATTGTCTCGTGATAAATCCAGGACTTCGAGTCGGATTCGGCGGCCTTTTTTGCGAGCGCGAGAACGCGCTGCCAGGGAGTCTTGGCTGAACCAGAAAGTACAAAAGCGTAGGCGGCCAAATCTGCGTCTTTTGCATCAGTGGATGCTTCTGCCCGACTAAGAAAGTCCAACATGTGTTCGTCAAATCGAGCAATCTCTCCGGCTCCAAGTAAGCAAATTGCGGCAGAGTAGGAATACGCCTGTGGTTTCATCTTTGCAGCAGCGAGGTAGCCTTCTGCTGCGTCCTTGAAGTTGTCCTGTTGAGCATTGATGGTTCCCCACCGTGCGTGCCAGGAATCGCTCTCCGGCACATGTTCCCGAAGCCAAGGGAGATGATATTTGGCGGTATAATGTGCCGCCGAACGGTTTTGCGCAACATTTTTTAGAGCAACTTGGACTCGGACCGCACGCTCTCGTATTTCGTGATCTACTTGGTATGGCGCAGTCTCACTAAGGTCCAGCTTGTCACTCACAAGTTCATAATTGATGGCCGAAGGAATCGGTAGATCGCCTGCATTGCTTGATATCTCCTTCGTCGTCGCGGCATCATCGGAGAACTCATTGCGTGTTCTCGAAATCGAAGACTCGATGCTGGTCCGTAAATCAATCGGCCGCGATGGAAATACGAATTTCGTTTTGCGAACGTGGCCATCGTTTGTCGCAGCGATAAGCATGTTTTGGTCTTCCAAGTAAACTACTTCAGTTACTTGAAAGCCAATGTCCACTTCCTCCCCTAGCTTGGCGCCTAATTCAGCATCCCACAATTGCATAGATGAATTCGAAAAGGTCAAAAGAAAATCACCCCTTTTGATGAAGCATCCTTGCAAGATAGGCCCGTTGCGATGCTGCATCTGGTCATTAATTACGGATTCGGTAGTGAGGTCGTAGAGTGAAGCACCGCCGTCAATGTTGATGGCCAGAAGCAGCTTCTCGGACGCTCCCGTTACAATCGCTTTGGCTGATTGGATGAGCCGGAGGGACTTCTTGTCTTGGGAGCCCGGTGCGCTATCTTGCCTCTGAACTATCACTTCGTCTTGTAGCCAATAAACTATCTCCGGCGCCACTGAAGCCCCAACGCTAATTGTCGGGCCGTTTCTAGTGCTAGGCCTGTCAACGCGATGGGAGCGGGTTTCGCTTGTGAGCCGATGATTAATAGAAATCTCATTGGCGGTTGCAAAGCAAATTATGGCGCCGCTGAAAGTCATGGTTGCATTTTCCAGCTGACCGGCGACGTTTCGTCTAAAAAGTTTTTCGCCCGTTGCCAATTTCACAAGCTGAACTTCTGATTGGTCGGGCTTTAGTACGTCACTGGCTTTACTTACTAGCGCCACCGGCCCATCCGATGCTGCATAGCCTAATTTCCACACCTTTCCGTCGACTTTGTAACTTTGGCCGGTTTCGCCACTAAGTTGTCTTCGATGTATCGTATCACCGCGTAGGCAAATCAGCTCTTTCCCGGATGGGTCAATTGCCAATGCGCTGACAGCGACGATTTCCTCGCGAAGCGTTTCATCCCGACTCAAGGGCAATTCGGTAGTTGCAAGGCTAGTCCCCCAAGACAACTTATCGAATCCTGGAAAATGCCAAATGAGCTCAAGGTTGGCGTTCGTTCCGGCAAACTTCAGCACTGGATCAGCGCGGCGCACAAAACCGATTCGCCCAAGATCTTGCCCAGTCAACGTATTGAAAAGCCTGAATACCGGCACCGACTCTTTGACATAAAAAACACTTCCAGCTGGAGATAACCCCTCCTCTCCTCGCTCTTTCCCTCTTTCCCACGATGCGATGAGGTTATACGTATAGCTTTGGTAGACCCGAATTTGTGAAGTATCCCAAACGGCAAATGTGGCGCCATCGCGAGAATATTGGGCGCCAATATTTCCTTTTCCGGAAAATAACTGATGACTTTCCCGCGAGAATTGGATCGCGTCCGTAACTTCGGATGCGCGCAGTCGTGCCAAATCCAACACGTAAACACTTTCCCGGTCGCGCATTAGAGTTCGAGATCCATCTGGTGAAATTGCGATTGGAATCGCATTTGTATTGAACTTGATGCCCTGCCCAAGATTCCAGATTTCCCCAAAGTCGCCTCGGTCGAACGCGACATACGTTCCGTCACTGGACCAGAAAGCTTTGCGTTGCTTCGACTCCGCTTGGTTTCCGTGGGCAACACTGAAAGCACTAATGACGGTTCGCTTCTTCTCTTCGGTATCAACTTGCTCTGACTTCTCGCTCGACGTCAAAACTACTGTGCGCCCGCTAGGACTTATGGCTAGAAGCGTGCTGCCGTTCTTGGGGAATTCGTAGATAATTGCCATCTGCGGACACTCGACAATGCGAATGGAATCCTCACTTTCAATCACCAAACGTTTCCCGTCGCCGGCGAGGATAATTTTGTGATCCCGTGGAATTGGTTCGCCGAGTTGCTCGCCATTGTCGCTATTGAAGACGCCCTGCTCGCGGAAGTTGATTCGCGCGACAAATAATGCGCCATCGTCGCTGAAGTGAATTTGTGGACTACCTTGGCCAAGCTTTCTAACTAATTTGAGAGTTGTCGTATTCCAGAGGGACAGCGTACGCTCATTCCCTCCATCAAAAAGTACACAACGATCCCCACGAGGACTCAAGAACATTCTGCCGACCACGACAAAGGGAATTTTTGCGCTATGTAGCTGGACAGCGCCATGTTCTATTTATTTTCGTGACGTAAGTGGTTTGTCAATGAAGAGTTATTGATGTTGACGCGAGCTTGAAAAAGAGACGACCTTCCGTGTGCAAAAATGTTTCCCAAAGAAACCACGGAAGGTCGTCCCATGCGGATA
>JBKJSI010000647.1:0-4225 GCA_046595915.1 Pirellulaceae bacterium | reverse complement strand
CGAGTACCTACCGAAGCTATTCAGTTCAACCCTATTACAGCTACGCGCCGCCTGTCACATACCGGTCGTACTATGGTCCGACCTACGGCTATGGCGGGGCTTATTACGAGCTCCCGAGGGCGGCCTATTACGCCGCCCCTTATGGAGTAGGTCCAGTTCAAGTTGGCCGACTTCGAGTCGGTTGGTAACCAAGGTGTGATGTTTAATCAACGCGGTAACTGACCGCAATTTCTAACGAGAAGGAGATTGTCATGTTGTATTGGGCTTTGATGTTCCTGATCGTCGCGATCATTGCCGCTGCATTGGGGTTTTCAGGACTCGCGGGAACTTCGGCGTGGATCGCACAAACGTTATTTGTCGTATTCATTGTCTTGTTTCTAATCAGCTTGATTACCGGAGGTATTCGGCGCCCTGTTCCGTAACCAGAAGAAAGTTTTGGGAACGATTTGTTTCCGACCTGAAGGAGATATAGTCATGCGGTTCAAGATTCTTGCTCTACTCGCACTTGCGGCAATCGCCACAGGTTGTGATGAACTGGACACCCAAACAGCCAAGATTCCAGAGACGTCGCCGCCAGATAACTCGCAAGTGAATGAGCGTGACCGAAGCGGTAATATGAAAACACCGCTTGATCAAGGGCAAAGCAGCGCCGATGTCGAGCGAACCGCCGAAATACGGCGCAGAATCCTCGAAATTCCTGATGTTTCTTTAAGTGCCCAGAACGTGAAGGTCATTACCGCCAACGGGAATGTCACCTTGCGGGGGACTGTCGCCTCCGAAGCGGAGAAGGAAGCAATCTATCGCACGGCCGTCGACGTGGCGGGAGAAGACAATGTGATGAACGAATTGCAAGTTCCGCCTCCGAAAACTTAGCCGAGTTCGCTTAATTATCTTCTACTCAAAGGAGATGAGCCATGAGTTATTGTGTTTACTGCACTGCTAAAAGCGGGAGCCATGCCGTTCAGATCGCCAATGGACTTCGGCAAGGCGGGATTGCTCCGGGAGATATATCGGTGCTCGCTCCAGATAAGGCGAGCGGGCGAGAGCTGGGAGTGACGGCTGCCAGCAAAGCGCCTGAAGGCGCTGCCACTGGCGCGGGAACGGGAGCGTTGCTCGGCGGTGCGGCTGGATGGCTCGTGGGAATCGGATCTCTTGCGATCCCCGGTGTTGGCCCCCTAATTGCGGCTGGCCCGATTTTGGCAGCCTTGTCCGGCGTCGCGTTGGGTGGCGCCGTTGGAGGAGTCACAGGCGGATTGGTGGGTGCGGGAATTCCCGAGTTCGAAGCCCAACAATTCGAAAGCCGGCTTCGCGAAGGTCATATTCTTATCGCAGTTCACGCGGACGATTCCGACGATGCGGCGCGCGTTCGTGGGCTTTTGTCGGAAGAGCACGCCGAGAACATTACAACAGGATCCGAGGCGAGTTTGCCGAGCGCACGTTAGTTTGCTAGGCGCAAATTACGCGGATCCCCCTTTTAACTGCAACCTGGCCGATACAGGAGGCAAACGACAGAAATGTCCCGCCTTTTGTATCGGCCAGTTCATTTGCAAAACCATCTCGCTCAAGAACCAATTCAACATTTGAGTCATGTTTCGTTTCTCGGGAGAACTCTTATGATCGTCAAATCACCAGCAGAAACCCAACTCGCGGAAACACTTGCGGCACTGGAGCAGTCGCTTCTCTCACCGCAGGTGTCGGGGGAAATTCGACAATGGACGCGAAATGTCCAGGAGCGGGCCGCGACACTCTCGGTGGACGTCACAACTTATTTGCGAACCGTCCTCCACGTTCAATACGCCGAAATCGCGCGCAACGCGCCGGAACTTTCGCATCAGCTTACAAAATTGACCGAGTCAGATGGACTGATCCTTGGTGAAGTTGCTGGGTTTTTGGAGCAACTACACGTCTTCGGCGAGGTGGTGGAGAAGGCCGACCCGCAGAAGATCGAGACGATCTTAGAAACGCAACGCAAGAAGACGGTCGATATGGGCTTGGCACTGATCATGGGAATTCGAAAACAGCAGGCGGCGGCGAATACTTGGTTTGAAGAGGCTCAATTCCGTGATCTGGGCGTCGGGGCCGATTGATTCGTTGACCTTGTTGTTTACTTCTACCCATCGAATCAGATCGAACGACCGTCAATTCATCAAGGGCAATCGATTATGTCAAACGCAGATCGGCGCTTTGGGAAGTTAATCGATGGCGACACGCCGCGTTATTCGGATGCGTCATCGGGTGACGGTGAAGTTACGGCAAATTTGCCTTCAACCTCGGTAAAGAATTCGATTCAATCACAACCATTGGCGTCGCAGCAGCATGATGAATTTGCGAGGCGACTAGGTTTCGAGTCGTATTTGGCTTTGTTTGAAACTTCGACCCCATTGAAAACTGGCGCCGAAGGGAAGTGGATGACGACTTCGCTTCGCAATGAAGGCTGGATCGTTTGGAATGCGGCAAATTTGCAGAGTTCAGGGCCATTTCGATCGGAAGAGGAAGCCAAGTTGTCTATTGAAGATTGAACTGGTGGACTAGACGCTCACTTCAATCTCAACTCGGTGAGTTTGGCCATCGTTGACTAAGGTGATGAAGTCGACATCCTGGGGTTGGCCATCAAGCGTTATACGTGTGTTCAAATCCCCGCCGTGTGGCTCCGAAGCTTTGCTGCGATGAACCTTAACTTCATAGCGTGACGATTGATAGCGGTAGCTGAGCTCAAATCCAGGCCATGCGTTCGGCATACGCGGATGCAGTCTTAGTTGGCTCCCTCGCAAATCAAACCCAAGCACGGTCTCCAGGATAATTCGGTACATCCAAGCTGCTGACCCGGTGTACCAAGTCCAGCCGCCGCGGCCGACATTCGGGGGGACGCCATAAACATCGGCAGCTACAACGTATGGTTCGACTTGATACTGGGCGATCTTCTCCGCGGAATCGCTATGAGAGATCGGGTTGATCATTTCTAGTATTTCCCAGGCGCGATCAGTTTGGCCTTGAAGGGCGAGCGCCTGTGCGACCCAAAGGGCGGCGTGGGTGTATTGGCCGCCATTTTCGCGAATGCCGGGTAGGTAGCCTTTGATGTAGCCGGGATCTAAGGCGGAGGAGTGAAATGGGGGCGCAAATAGCAGGACTAAGCCGTCTTCTTTGCGGACGAGTTGGGTCCAAACCTGTTCCATCGCCTCACTGCAGCGAGCTTGGTCGGCATTTGCGAAGACCGCCCAGCTTTGCGCGATGGAGTCGATCTTGCATTCGTCGTTTTGGGCGGAGCCTAAAGGGGCGCCGTCGTCGAAGTAAGCGCGACGATACCAGGAGCCATCCCAGGCTTCCGATTCCAGTTTTGACCGCAGATCATTGGCTTTGATGACGAATGCATTGGCTTTTTCGGCATCACCGCGAGATCGCATCAGCGGTAAGAATTCATCGAGAAGCACAAGCAAGAACCAGCCAACCCAAACAGATTCGCCCCTTCCTTCCTCACCAACTTTGTTCATTCCGTCGTTCCAGTCGCCGCAACCCATGAGCGGCAGACCGTGCTGGCCGAGTCGAAACGCCCGGTCGAGTGCTCTCTGGCAATGTTCGTAGAGGGTTCCTTCGGTTCCCGAATCGCCTGGAAGTTCGTAGCGCTCCTGCTCGTGGGGCTCTAAGGGCGGAGAGGTGAGGAAAGATGCTTTCTCGTCAAGTACAGAGTGGTCGCCGGTGACTTTTACGTAATGGGAGGTCGTAAGTAATAGCCAGAGGTAGTCATCAGAGAATCGCGTTTTTGTTCCTCTGCCGCCGGGCGGATGCCACCAATGTTGGACGTCGCCTTCGACGTATTGATGCGCCGCGGCGCGCAGGAGATGCTCTCGCGCTTGATCTGGCCTTGAGTACACGACGGCCATGCTATCTTGCAACTGATCGCGAAAACCGTAGGCGCCGCCCGATTGGTAGTAGGCGGAGCGGCCCCACATTCGGCAGGCAAGCACTTGGTTGGGCAGCCAGTGATTCATCAAGATGTTCGTGGCCAAGCTCGGTGTGCGAAGTGAAATGACACCTGCTTCGGCGTCTCGTTGGCTTCGCACATTTTCAATCGCAATTTGGCATTTTTCAGGCGTCGTATATTTGCTCAGGATCGTCGCCATTTCTTGGCGATTAGCGGCGCCGCCGAGCAAGAAGACAACTTCACTTTGCTCGCCCGCTTGAAGATCAAAACTGCAATGAGCAGCGCCGCCGGGATCGCCGCCGGCAT
>JBKJSI010000508.1:0-4825 GCA_046595915.1 Pirellulaceae bacterium | reverse complement strand
CTTCTACGTTGGCGATGGTTGCGATGTCTTCAGCGGCGTTTCTTAATGCTGCTTCGTTGTAGTGAATGACGCTGAAGCTTCTTAGGAAGGAGTTTGCGGATAGGCCGCTGGCCCAGTGGGCGGTCGCGCCGGTGGGGAGGACGTGTGAGGGGCCAGCGAAATAGTCGCCGAGGGCGACGGGGCTGTAGGGACCGAGGAAGACTGCGCCGGCGGTTGTTAGCTGCGGGAGGAGTTTTTTGGGGTCGCCTGTTGCGACGTGCAGATGTTCGGGGGCGATGGCATTAGTCACTTCGATTGCTTGCGCTTCGTCTTTGACGACGATGATCGCCGAATAGTCTTCGATGCTGTTGCGGGTCAGGTCGACGCGGGAAAGGGTTTCGATTTGGCGGGCGAGTTCCGCAGCTACCTTTTCAGCCACCGTTTGCGACCAAGTGACCAAGAGACTAGAGCCTGGGGCGTGTTCGGCTTGAGCTAACATATCGGCGGCGGCGAAATCGGGACGAGTAGTTTCGTCGGCGATGACGACTATTTCGCTGGGGCCGGCGATTGAATCGATGTCGACTTCGCCGAAGACGTGGCGCTTGGCGAGAGCGACGAATTGATTCCCGGGGCCGACGATTTTGTCGACTTTCTTGATACCTTCAACGCCGTAGGCAACCGCAGCGACGGCCTGGGCGCCGCCCATTTGGTAGAGCTCGGTGATGCCAAGTTCATGGCATAGGGCGAGGATGTTTTCGTTTTTTGCACCAAAGGCGGTAGGCGGTGCGAGGATGACGATTTCTTTCACGCCGGCTACTTGGGCGGGGACAACGGTCATCAAGAGAGTTGAGGGGTAAGCCGCTGCGCCGCCGGGGATGCAACAGGCGATGCGATTGAGGGGAGTGTAGCTTTGGCGAAGTTCGACGCCGGCAGCTGGATAGTGCCGCGTTTCGTGGTGCAAAATGGCGCTTTGAAAACTCTGGATATTGCCGCGAATGCGGCGAACGGCTTTGAGAAATGCGGGATCGACCTTTGCGTGAGCCGATTTCATTTGCTCTGGAGTGATTCGCAGCGAGTCTGCGTTGATGTCGGCTTTGTCGAGTTTTTTCGAATAGTCGAGAACTGCTTTGAGGCCGTGTGTCTTCACGTCAGCACAAATGCGTTCGACGACTTGGGTTGCGGTGAGTGGCTCGCCGAAGACTTCGATCGTTTTTCGTTTGCCCGCTTCGCTGACGACGCCTCCCTGGGGATGGATGCGCTCGCGGAGGTTTTTGATCACCTCTTCGAGGTTTCCGGTTCGGGCATCGATGGTGGGGATTTGGAGAGGGGCGGGCATTTTCAATCAAATTTCAAAGAGCGCGGGCGGGGCGGTGATTGGACAGCGCAAAGGGTAATTTTGTTCGGGATGGGCAGAGACGGGTAGGGCCCAACGTAGGCGATGTCGCTCCCGCGACTCGCATTCAACAATGCGTTCAGTGCCTAAATTGCGGTTAAGTGCAGGAGTCCAGTTTTCGACTGGATTTATTCATGAAGGAATGTCGTTGGTCGGAATCGCAGTCGCGGGAGCGACGGCGCTACGGGGTTAACGTGTTGCGGTTCGTTGGGCGCCGCGGGTGGGTTCGTAGATGTCGACTAGGAATAGCACGGCGTCCTGTTTTCCGAGGTTGTCAATTCGATGGGGGACGTCAGCCGGATAGTGGGCCGAGTCGCCGGGCGAGAGGCTTGTGGTTTCGCCGCCAGAGATGAGCCGAACTTCGCCTTTGCTTACCGTGACAAACTCGCGGGTGCCAACGAAATGTGGGGCACTTTCTAAGGAGGCGCCGGGGCGGAGGGTGAGTTCGTAAAACTCAACATCCTTTTCGAGGCGCAACGGTGACAGTGTACGGATGAGGCAAGCCGTGTCTTCGCGGAAAATGGCGGAGCGATCCCCGCTGCGGACGACATCGATTCGAGGGGCCTGCGGGCCGACGTCCACTAAATCGCCCAGGGAAAGGCTAAAAGCTTGGGCGATTCGGTAAGCGACGCCTAAAGTCGGGTTGGCGGCGCCGCGCTCGATTTGGCTGAGCATGGAGCGGCTGACACCGGATAGCGAGGAGAGTTGCTCGAGGGTCCAGCCTCGCGATTTGCGGAGATTTCGCACTCGGATGCAAACCTGCTGGTGGAGGGGCTCAACTCCTTTGACGTCTGCCGTTTCGGCGGTAGTGGGCTCAATTTTTCGCCGTGCTGCCATGGAAAACTCGCGTTCCGAAATAACGGAAGTGAAATCTTGTAAAGTAGAATTGATTTCCGTATGCTTATCTTAATGGAGTTGGTGCGCAATTTCTCGTCTCCGCAGAAATGGCTATGAACCGATCAAAAATGCCGACTGGAACGATGCCCGCCATTAAGAAGCTCCACGATGCGCCGGGGCTGAATTTTGTGACGGAGACGCCGGTGCCGGAGATGGGGCCGCGCGATGTGATAGTCGGCGTGACCCATGCCGGCGTGTGCGGCACCGATCGACATATTTATGAATGGGACGCTTGGAGCAAGAGCCGAATTCCCCTAGGGATTACCACGGGCCACGAATTTGTTGGAAAAGTGCTCGCGGTGGGCGATGCGGTGCGCGGCGTTGAAATTGGTCAGCGCGTTTCGGCGGAAGGGCATATCGGTTGCGGGCATTGCGAGCCTTGTCGGACTGGCAATGGGCATATCTGCGAGACGGTGGATATTCTGGGCATCGATATCGATGGTTGCTTCGCGCCGTATGTGCGCGTGCCCGAAGAAAATATTTGGCCGGTCGATCCACGAATTCCAGATCGCATTGCGGCGGTGTTTGATCCGCTGGGAAATGCGATGCATACCGTGATGGCGGCAGGCGTCAGCGGTAAGTCAGTTTTGATTACTGGCGTCGGCATCATTGGCCTCATGGCAGTAACAATTGCTCGCGCAGCAGGCGCGTCGCGGATTTTTGTGACCGATGTCGATAAGAAGCGGCTCGATCTGTCGCTGACGCTGGGCGCCGATGAAGCGTTTATGGGCACCGATGACACCTGGCCCGATCAAGTACGTGCGCACACCGGTCGACAGGGGCCGCAAGTGCTGCTTGAAATGAGCGGCAACGCGAAAGCGATTCGGCAAGGGTTCAAGGCGCTGCGTAACGGCGGTACGGCGGCGCTACTGGGGATACCTGGTGCGCCAGTCTCGTTTGACTTGCCCAATGACATCATTTTCAAAGGCGCGACGGTGCTGGGCATCAATGGTCGCAAGATGTTTGAGACTTGGTATCAGGTGGAGAGCTTTGTGACCTCGGGTCGGCTCAATCTCGATCCGATTGTGACGCACCAGATTGCGATGACGAACTTCGAGTCGGCGTTCAAGATGATGCAGTCGGGCGAAGCGATTAAGGTGGTGCTGGAAATTCCTCAGGAGAAGTCGACGACATGCCAAACGCCGCATTCGAACGCCGCAGTGGCGAGCTAATTTCTTCGCTTCGCGATTCGGGCCAGCTTAAGCGCTTTTATTATCTCGAAGGCAAGATGAGCGCCGTCAGCCGCATCGAAGGCGTCGGCGAAGTCATCGTGCTTTGCTCCAACAACTATTTGGGGCTCGCCGATCATTCAGAAGTGATCAAGGCCGGACACGAAGGGCTCGATGAGTTCGGCGCGGGTACCGCATCGGTGCGATTTATCTGTGGCACGCTCGCTTGCCATCGCGATCTCGAAGAGTCGGTCGCTAAGCTGGTCGGAACTGAGTCTGCTCTTTCTTACGTTAGTTGCTGGAACGCCAATGGCGCGGTGTTCCCAACCCTCGCGGGCCCTGAAGATCTCATTTTGTCAGATGAACTCAATCACGCGAGCATCATCGATGGCGTGCGACTAGTGCCGAAAGCGACCGAGCGTGGAGTTTACAAACATAGCGACCTCGAAGATCTCGAAACGAAACTCAAAGCGGGCATGAACAAGGCTTGCCGCTGGGTCGTGACCGATGGCGTTTTCAGCATGGAGGGGGACATCGCTCCGCTGAACGATATCTTGGCGCTCTGCCATAAATACGAAGCAATGCTGGTGCTCGATGATTCACATGGCATCGGCGTGATGGGTAAAACTGGGCGAGGAACGCCTGAGCACTTTGGATGTTTGGGCGAGGTCGATGTCATCACCGGAACGCTCGGCAAAGCACTAGGCGGTGCGGCCGGCGGATATATCGCGGCGAATGCACAAACGATCGAGGTGCTCGCGCAGCGCGGCCGCCCCAGCCTTTTCTCCAACGCTCTGCCGGCAACTGTGGCGCGAAGCGCCAAGAAGGCGATCGATGTATTGGTCGCCGAACCGCAGCGAGTTGAAAAACTGCGGAACAATGTGGTCTATCTGCGCAACGGCTTACGCAAGCTCGGCTTTGAAGTCCATGAATCACCCACGGCGATTCTGCCTATCATGATCGGAGACGAGGCTGAGGCGATTCGCAAAAGCAAACGTCTGATGGAACTGGGCGTGATGGTGATTGGGTTTGGGTTTCCGGTTGTGCCGAAGGGAAAGGCGCGGCTAAGGGTGCAGGCTTCGGCGGCGCTGGAGAAGCAGCATCTCGATAAGGTGCTCGATGCGTTTGGCAAGTTGTAGGCGGTTAAGCTTGAAAGTCTAGACTTTGGGGGGCCAGGTCGCTTGCCCATCACCAAGCTGTAAATCTGCGCGATTCGAGCATTTTTTCGCTCAATGCTGTAAGTTTTCAGCAAATGGACGCTCTAAGCTATTTGGGCGTTGCTATGCGCAGCGTGGAGCAGGGCATTTTTTCAGTGGGTGGAATGGAGTAACTCATGCTGGCTCGAAGAACCTATTTAACGACGGCGCTAGCATTTCTTTTGCTTTTG
>JBKJSI010000484.1:0-3437 GCA_046595915.1 Pirellulaceae bacterium | reverse complement strand
GATCAGCAGAGTGATCAAGACAGCAGTCGCCCGACGTTATGCACAGGCACTCTTCGAACTCCTCGACGCATCCACCATTGAGTCCACCCGCGCAGCCTTAACGGGGCTAGGTGAGGCGATCAAAGACTCCGTCTCGCTGCGCCATGTCGTGGCCTCACCGACATTTGGCGCCGAAGAAAAAATTGCCGTCCTCGCAGAGCTCGGCTCACGTCTGGGATGCCCTCCCGTCGGAAAAACATTTCTCGCGCAGCTCGTAAAAAAGAATCGTGTCGGCTTTCTTCCGGAAATCGCTGAGGCCTTTGCGAAACTAGCTGATGCGTCAAAAGGCACCCAACAAATTACCGTGTCTTCGGCGGCGGCGTTGCCCCCAGCCGAACAAGATCGAATCAGCACTCGCCTGCGCGAGATGCTCAAGCGTCAAGTTGACGTGACCTTTCACACGGATGCCCGCTATCTCGCCGGCGTTCAGATTCAACTCGGCAGCACGGTGGTCGATAGCACCGTCCGTGGGCGGTTACAAGCGATGCAGAGTTTGTTGACTAAGGAGTAGCCATGCAGATCAAGGCAGAAGAAATCAGTTCGATCATCAAAGAAAAAATCAAAGGCTTCGACAAACAGGTCGACGTCAAAGAAACCGGCTCAGTCATACAAGTCGGAGACGGAATCGCCAAGGTCTACGGTCTCGACGGAGCGATGGCCGGAGAAATGCTCGAATTTCCTGGCGGCCTCTATGGCATTGCGCTGAACCTTGAAGAGGATAACGTCGGCGCCGTGCTGATGGGCGATGATGTCGGCGTGAAGGAAGGCGATCCGGTCAAACGGACTGGACGTATTGCGGAAGTTCCAGTCGGTGAAGCCTTGATCGGTCGTGTGGTCAACGCGATTGGCCAGCCTATCGACGGAAAAGGGCCCATCAACTCCACACTGTCATCCCGTATCGAAGTGGTCGCCCCCGGCGTGAATACACGTCAGTCCGTGCGCGAACCTTTGCAAACCGGCATCAAGGCCATCGACGCCATGATCCCCATCGGCCGTGGTCAGCGTGAATTGATCATCGGCGACCGGCAAACCGGCAAAACCGCCATTGCCGTCGATACGATCATCAATCAAAAGGGCCTCAACGTATTCTGTATCTATGTCGCCATCGGGCAGAAGCGCTCCACCGTGGCACGCGTTGTCAAGACCCTCGAAGAGAACCACGCAATGGAATACACCATCGTCGTGGCAGCCACCGCAAGCGACGCAGCACCGATGCAGTACCTGGCGCCGTTCTCGGGAGCAGCCATCGGCGAATATTTCCGAGATAATGGCAAGCATGCATTGATCGTCTACGACGACCTCTCTAAACATGCTGTCGCGTATCGTCAGTTGTCCCTGTTGCTCCGTCGGCCGCCTGGACGCGAAGCCTATCCAGGCGACGTGTTCTATCTACACTCCAGACTCTTGGAGCGCGCAGCCAAGCTCAGCGATAAACTCGGAGGGGGAAGCCTCACGGCCTTGCCCATTATTGAGACACAAGCCGGTGACGTATCCGCGTACATTCCAACCAACGTCATCTCGATCACCGATGGCCAGATCTATCTCGGGAGCGATCTGTTCTACTCCGGTATCCGTCCAGCCATTAACGTCGGTCTCTCGGTGTCCCGCGTCGGAGGTTCGGCCCAAATCAAGACCATGAAGCAGGTAGCTGGTACCCTTCGGCTCGACCTGGCCCAGTACCGCGAAATGGCCGCCTTTTCGCAGTTCGGCAGTGAGCTCGACAAAGCGACTCAAATGCAGCTTGCCCGCGGTGTTCGTATGGTCGAATTGCTCAAACAGGGACAATACAAGCCGATGCCCGTTGCCGACCAGGTTCTCTCCATCTATGCCGGCGTCAACGGTTATTTGGACGATGTCGCTGTCGACAAGGTCCAGCAGTTCGAGGCTGACCTTCTGCACTACGTCCAGCAGAATCATGCTGAGCTGAAGAAAGAAATCGCGAGCATCGGAAAAATCGACGATAAAGTTGGCGCCAGACTGAAAGAGATTATCTCGGCCTTTAAACAGAAGATGGGATACGGCGCAAAGTAGCTGCTCGCTGGCAGAGAAGAGATCTAGACCATGCCCAGTTTACAGAGTCTGCGCCGTAAAATAGCGGCGTTCAAGAATACGCAAAAGATTACGAAGGCCATGAAAATGGTGGCCGCGGCGAAGCTGAAACGTTCGCAGGATCGCATCTTGGCAGCGCGGCCCTATGCGCTGAAGATGAGGGCTGTGGTCAGCAACTTGAGCCAGCGAGTGAATCGATCCTCCCATCCCCTGCTGCAAAAGCGTGAAGGCAAGAAGGTCGAAGTACTCGTCATCACAAGTGACCGCGGATTGTGCGGCGGTTTCAACGGCAATATTGCGCGGAAGACTTCCGAGTTCGTAAGGGAATGTGAAGCCCGTGGACTGCAAGTGAGTTTGAGCATTGTCGGACGCAAGGGCCGCGACTATTTCCGGCGGCGCACCTGGCCCATCCGGCAGGAATGGACCGGCATCTTCGATAAGCTCACGTTCGAACATGCCATCGACATCGGCGGCGACCTCACCGATCACTTCGTCAAGGGCACGTTTGACGAACTCTACATCGTCTACAACGAATTTAAATCAGCCATTCAACAACGCGTGATTGTGGAAAAGTTATTTCCAGTCGATACCGCAGCCGAGTTTGGGACAGCACAAGCGGAAGGCACGACCGGCGGCAGCTATTTATACGAGCCGGACGAGGCCGATCTGTTGAACGTCTTTATTCCGAAACATTTCCAGATACAAACGTTTCGTATCCTCTTGGAATCTGCCGCGGCGGAGCATGGCGCCCGTATGGCGGCGATGGACGGTGCGACTCGGAACGCAGGCCAGTTGATCAAGAAAGTGACCTTGCATTACAACAAGACCCGTCAGACCGCCATTACCAAAGAATTGATGGACATCGTCGGCGGCGCCGAAGCGCTGAAATAGTCCGCCCCGTTGAAGAAGGAGTGAGCCGTGAGCATTGGAAAAGTCATTCAGGTCATCGGACCAGTCGTTGACGTGGAGTTTCCTCCCGGACAACTGCCGAACATTTACAACGCGCTGAAAGTCATTCAGGAAGAAAATAAGGCCGCTGGCACGCCAGCTGTCCGGATCACGCTGGAAGTCGCGCTGCACCTCGGTGAAAACCGCGTACGCGGGATCGCGATGTCCACGACCGACGGTCTGACGCGCGGGATGGATGTCCATGACACTGGCGCACCGATCTCTGTACCTGTCGGCCGCGAAACATTGGGTCGCTTGATCAACGTGTTGGGCGAACCGGTCGATGAAATGGGTCCGATCAAGACGACCAAGACCTATCCGATCCATCGGCCTGCGCCAAGTCTCGAAGATCAAGACACCAAGACCGAAGTCCTCGAAACCGGCATCAAAGTCATCGATCT
>JBKJSI010000462.1:0-3286 GCA_046595915.1 Pirellulaceae bacterium | reverse complement strand
GAACCAGCTTGGTCTTTATCTAGTCATCCGAAAACTACTTGGCAAAAGAAACGACTTGGAAGTCGTTCACTCTCCACCACGTCCACATCATAGGGAGAGATCGGGTTTCGACAACCTGCCGCGAGAGACCATTGCTTAAGAATAATGATAAAGCACTACAAAAGCGCGAAAGTAATCGCTATTTATTTTTGGATTACAGAGACGGCGTGATTTGCTGATCACGCCAAGCGGAGGAAATTGGATACACAAAACGCCGAACCCGGTTAATACCACCCAAAGGGCGGTGCGCGGCAAGTGCATTCCAGATGTTGAAGGAGAGATTTGTATAGTCGGCGTTTTGTCGTAGCGACGAAATGTCTTGTCGCGGCAGCAGCAAATGTGCGACGGTGCGATAGGGAGACTCCCGTTCGGGCCATTCGATGGTTGCGTCCTCAATCGGCATCGCTTCCGATGAGGTTCGCAATTGCACTTGGAACTCGAAAAAAACTTCTTGTGTCCGCAACGTCTCCTCAAGGGCGAGTCGCAGCGCATCGGACTCGGAGCCGAGCCGTTTCAGCAGTTCCAAGTAGGAATCGTGCAAGTCGCCTGCTGGTTTGACCCGGTATTTAGCGACAAAATTACCAAAGCGAATCGGCGTCATGCTGAAATAGGAGTTGCTCGCGAGGTGGGCGGGAAGCTGGCCCGCGATGCGGGCGGCGGTGAGCATTTCGCGCCAATGCCAGTGGAGCGGATTCCAATCGCCGCCGGTGAGGACGCCGCCGATCGCGGCCAGGGGACGATCGTTGGCTTCGACAAGAGCCTTTTCGACGCGTAGATAGTCTTTGACATTGCGGGCGAAGAAGACGGGGTGATTGATCATTACGAAGTCTTGCGCGGGGTCGCCGGTGTTCTCAGAAAGTGCGAGGTCGCCTGAAATTCCGAGCACTTTGATCGCCAAGCCACGACCATCGGGAATCGCATCGCTTTGAGGCTCGCTGGCGGCATTGGAAAACCGGACCACTGTCGGGTAAGTTGCGTTTCTTTCGAAGAGGCCCTGGGCAAGTTCGCTGGGCAGATTGGGAAGCACACGGAATTCGCCATTCGCGTAGCCGTGGGTTTTCACATGCACATCGGCGCGGAACTGACCGGTCTTATTATGCGTTCGTGTCAACAGCGTTTTCATCGCCGTTATGACACGCTCGATATCATGGCCCTCGTCGGGAGGAATCGTTTCCGTATCGTCGGAGTAAGCCAGCGGCGAATGCATGGGACGCTACCTCTTCTTCGTTTCGCGAAAGAGAGGCGCTTGGTCGAGCGTGAAGATGACGACTTCCTCGCCGGTGTGTGTGCTAATGTCGTGGTGCAGGCTGAGGATGCCGACGCCGGTGATGCCTTGCACCATCGCCTCTAAGGCGGGCCGAGCAATTTCAATCAGTTGGGTGCGAACTTGTTTCAACAGGTCGCGTCCCTTTTCGGCGACGAGCGTTTTTACAAGATGCTGCTCGGCGGCGGTGAGGACGCCTTGGAGTCGCACTAGTAATAAATCGCCGACCAGATGGGCGCGCACATCTTTGGGTCCGCGGCCCATGTACTCTTGTTGAAAGCGTTTCATCCCATCGCAAATGGCGGCTTCAATTTCGCCTTGGCTATTCATCTAACGCTTTCGCTCAACTTTTGGTCAATGAGAATTGGCAAACATCGATCTTGCCGATGCGGAAATAGTGGGCCGATTCTTTGAGGTAACGGAAGTATTGGTCGACGACTTTGCGATTGGTGATGGCGACGGCCTCTTCTTCGCGGGCTTTCAGATTGACGGCCCAGCAATCGAGCGTCTTGGCGTAATGCTGCTGGAGCGACTGGATCTTTTCGATCTTGAAGCCGGCTTTGGTCGACTCCTCCTTCATGCGGTCGAGCGTCGGGAGCTGGCCGCCGGGGAAAATCGTCTTGGCGATGAACTTGATGTAGGAAATGAACTCAAGGTCGAGCTCGGGATTGTCGTGGAGGATCGTGTGGCACATCATCCGACCATCCGCGGGGAGCAGGGCAAAGCATTTTTCGAAGAAGGCCTTGTGACGCTCCCAGCGAAAGTGTTCGAAGGCGCCGATGCTCACGATGCGGTCGACTGGCTCGTTGAACTCTTCCCAGCCTTGGAGGCGGAACTCGATGCGCGGGTCATGTGCGGCCCGTTCCTGACAGGTGGCCAATTGATTTTTACTGAGCGTCAGGCCGATGACGTTGCAGTCGTAATGGCTGGCCGCGCGGAGGGCGGTGGCGCCCCAGCCGCAGCCGACGTCGAGGAGGGTCATGCCCTTTTTGATTTGACATTTGCCGAGGGAAAGGTCGATCTTGGCGGCTTGCGCCTGGGCGAGGGTGAAATCGTCTTGCTCAAAGTAGGCGCAGCTATAGGTCATGCTCTCGTCGAGGAAGAGCTTGTAGAAGTCGTCGGACAGGTCGTAATGGGCCTGAACGTCTTCAAAGTAGGGGCGAAGCTTGGCCATCGGCGCCTCCAAAGGGGAAAGTCACGAAAACGAGTTTTTTGCGCCTCGGTCGTTGGGCGTAATATAACTTGCTTTAGCGTTCTTGGCGCTTGGGGGAAGTAAGAGAAATTGCTGTGGATTTACCTTGGATAGCGGCTCGCGAATGCTCCATAATCGGCCAATTGGACTGATGAGCCACAGAAAGCCGACGCTGACTATAAGTCCCATGCTCAAGAATGCGATCTCGATCACGCGATTCCTTTTGCATCCAGCGCCGCTGTCCCAGTGGCCAGTGATCGCCGCGCGGATCAGCCAAGTGGTGATTGGCTGGATGCCATCGATGTTCCTGATCGCGACGGGGTGTATCGTCCTTTCCATCAGCGTTGGGCTACGCGCACCGGGGATTTTAGGCGGCATTCTGTCGTTGCTACTGACTTCTGCTTGGGGAACGATCATGCTCCTCGTGATGGGAGGCAGCATTGCCCAGTCGATGGCGCAGGCAGCACGACTCACTTGGCGCGGCGTGACTCGGGCGCGGTTTCTCTTCGCCTGCGCTTCAGCGGCTTGGCATTTTGCCTTTGTCGTTTGCATCGTCACCTTCATTCTCGACGGGTTCCTCGATGCCGTTGGTCAAAATGCATTCGGGCCTCTGATATGGATATTCTGTCGGGGCAGTGTTGAAATCGGGGGCTGGGCGTTCGTCGTTTTTTCCGCATCGGGATCATTTGCCGCGCTGCTGCGGTGGAAATGGCCAACTGGCCGGCCTGCGGAGTGCGTCGCGTTTTTCTTTGGAATAACTTGCCTCGGCGGTGCGAGCATGGCTGCGGAAG
>JBKJSI010000440.1:0-4817 GCA_046595915.1 Pirellulaceae bacterium | reverse complement strand
TTCGAGTTGTTCCTTGAAGTACTTGGCATCGAGCCGCCAAACGCCGACAAATGGCTTTCGCGGACTCGGGCCGCAACTGGGGACCAATAGCAACACCAGTCCCAACAGCAAAACCGGCCCCGCCAAAAGCATCGCACGGCGGGATTTCTTCGACGACTGAGACTCCATTCGAAAAGCTCCGTAAAGTTGGCCGCGACCAACGCTTGAACGAACCGGATCGCGCTAAGCATGCAACTCGAAGATCGCTTCGATTTCGACGGCGATGTTGCCGGGGAGGGCGTTGAGGCCGACGGCGCTGCGGGCGCCGACGCCGAGGTCGGTTCCCCAGAGGTCGCGGAAGAGTTCGCTGCAGCCGTTGATGACGGCGGGCTGCGTGGTGAAGGTGTCGACGCAGTTGACCATGCCGAGGACTTTGATCACGCGCTTGATCTTGTCGAGGCTGCCGAGTTGCGCCTTGAGGGAGGCGAGGATCGCGAGGCCGGTTTGACGGGCGGCTTCGTAGCCGAATTGCTGATCGACATCGCCGCCGACCTTGCCGCACATCAGCGAACCATCGGGCCGCAGCGGACCATGCCCCGATGTGTAAACCAAGTTGCCGACGACGACGATCGCTTTATAGACGCCCATCGCCTTGGGAGGCGGCGGCAGGACCAGTTTGAGTTCCGCGAGTTTGTCTTCCACGCCCATGACCGATATCCTCCAAAGTGATTGATTTTTGCCGAGTATAGCGATAAATGCGATTGTTCGGCAGGCGGGCGATGGGAGGTCGGCGGGCTACAAAACGGCCTCAAAATCGTTGTTGCCGGAACGGCAGTCGCCCGATCGAATCAGTCGCAAGGTCGCGGCGCGACAGGGCGCCAATTTGTGTGCTATCGCGTCGAAGAAAAGGGAAGGTACGTCGCGATCGGGCATGGATGCGCCCCAAAAATCGAGTGCGAAAGATTCGCCGCGGTCGTTCTCGACCGGAAACTCGCCCATGTTCGAAAACCGCGATCTGAAAAGTGATCTGACGGCGCTGGCTCTTTTTGCAGCGGCGCTGTTCTTGGCGGCGGCGCTATTGACCTATGACCCGGCTGATCCGACGCCGGCCGTTCCCGTGCTTTCGTGGATTCGTACGCCGGATGTGCTCGTGTATCCCCAGCATGCCAAGATTCATAACTTGTGCGGCGCGTGGGGGGCGAATATTGCGGACTTTTTGCTGACTTTTTTCGGGGTTGGCGTCTATTACATTGGCGGCTCGCTGGCTGTGCTGACGCTGCTGTTTGTGCGTGGGCAGAAGATTGAGTCGGGGTATTTGCGGCTCGCTGGATGGGTTGGCACACTCGTGGCGATTTGCTGTTTGGCTGCGCTGCTTGCGCCGGGCTGGGGTGCGGGGCCGATTGTGGGGCCGGGCGGCTATCTGGGAGTGTTTGCGAGGCAGCAATTGGAATCGCATTTCGCGCGGCCGGGCGCAATTATTCTTTCGTTCACCGGACTGGTGGCGGGGCTGATGGTTTGCACGGATTATGTGCTCTTGCGATCGCTGGCTGCTGCGACGACGGTGCTTGTGGAGGGGGGTAAGAACGCGGGCAAAGTTGCTGCGTTACCTGCAAAGCCTTTACGTTCGGCCATGACTGCTTTGACGGCCCGTGCGGCCGGTGCGAAAGAAGAGGTTGGTCCGAACATTGTGCAGAAGACGGCGTCGTTGGCGGCATTGGCGGCGGCAAAGCTGGATGATCGAGAATTGCTGACGAAGGGAAAAGGCAAGCGGCGTGATGACTTGCAGATTCCTTCGCTACCGCAGCTTGCGAGGCATGACTATGAAGAAGGTGAGTTGATCGATCAGCCGGAGGAGATTGAAGAAGCGGCTGAGGAAAAGGTGGTTGTGAAAGCGGGCGCGGTCGAGGCGCCGAAGGCGGTCGCGGCTCCAGTTGTGCCGCCCGCTCCGGTTGAACAGGAAATCAAAGTTCGCAAATCCAAAGCGCCGACTGAGCGCGAGCAGGTGATCGAGTCGCTGAAGGGGGCGGATGCGCCTTCGGACTCGGCTCAAGACTATGAACTGCCCAGCCTGGAACTCTTAACTCCGGGAACGGAGTTCAATTTCGACGATCAAGCGGTCGAAGTGCGTCGCAAAGCAAAGATCCTCGAAAAGACGTTTCTCGACTTCGGCTATCGCATCCGCGTTGTTGAGATCGAGCCCGGTCCGGTCATCGCTCAGTACGAAATTGAGCTCGAGAAGGGGCTGCGGCTTTCGAAAATTACAGGGCTGGCGGACGATTTGGCGATCGCGCTGCGTGTGCCGAGCGTGCGTATTGTCGCGCCGATTCCTGGCAAAAATACGGTTGGCGTTGAGGTGCCGAATGAGACGCGACAAATGGTGCGCCTGCGCGATGTGATGGAGGAGGGGCTGGCGAATTCGAAGAAGATGCTGGTGCCGCTCTTTTTGGGAAAGGATGTGGCGGGGCGGTCGCTGGTCGTTGATATGGCGAAGCTGCCGCATCTTTTGATCGCGGGTCGAACGGGCACAGGTAAGTCGGTCTGCCTTAACGCGCTCATTTGCTCGATTCTCATGACGCGGCGGCCGGATGAGGTGCGGATGCTGATGATCGACCCGAAGATGGTCGAGCTGAGCGGCTATGCGCGGCTGCCGCACTTGATGCATCCTGTGGTCACCGACATGCGGAAGGCCGAAGCGATTTTGGCTTGGGCGGTCGAGAAGATGGAAGAGCGTTACGCGCTGCTGGCTCGCGCCGGGGTGCGGCAGCTTACGAGCTATAACCAGCTGGGTGAGGAAGAGCTTTACAACCGCCTTGGTATTTCGACGGATGAAGAGAAGCAGGGGATCCCTGTCAACTTGCCTTTCATTGTGATTGTGGCGGACGAATTGGCGGACCTGATGATGACCTCGGGCAAAGAGGTTGAGCAGCACATCATTCGCCTCGCTCAAAAGAGCCGAGCGGTGGGTATTCACTTGATCCTCGCGACGCAGAAGCCGACGGTCGATGTGATCACGGGCCTTATCAAATCCAACTTGCCGGCGCGGATCGCATTTCAAGTGGCGAGTAAGACGGATAGCCGCGTTGTGCTCGATGAGAGTGGCGCCGACAAGCTGCTCGGGCATGGCGATATGCTTTTGCTCTCGCCCGGCAGTAGCACTCTGCTTCGCGGCCAAGGGACTTATCTCAGCGATGAAGAGATCGAGGCAATCGTCGGCATGTGCAGCAGCCATGGTGAGCCGCAGTTCGTCAATGAGCTGGTGAATATCAAGGTGAAGGAAGATGAAAAGGGAGAGATCGGTAAACTGAAGAACCGCGATGAGATGTATGAGCAGGCGGTCGATGTTGTGATTCGGGAAGGGCGCGGGAGCGTTTCGCTTTTGCAACGCGCGCTGGGGATTGGCTATGGCCGGGCCGCGCGGCTCATCGATTTCATGGCCGAAGATGGCATCGTCGGCGCCTATGCGGGCGCCCAGGCCCGCGAAGTCGTCATCTCAATGGCCGATTGGGAAAAAATGCGTGGCGGCGCGGAAGAAGAAGAGCCCACGCCGAAGAAGAAGGGGAAGGGTCCGAAGGTTACCAAGGCGGCTTCGGAAGCGGCTCGCAGCAGCTTGCGGGTGAATGAAAAGAAGGATGAGGGGCAATCGATCTCGGTTTCGAACAAGCCGGCGCGAAAGGTGATTTTGGCCAGCGATGAAGAACCCGAAGAGGCAGGCGAACTCGCGCCTTGGGATAATGACTCGGCGGAGCTTGGGCATGACGACGCTGAAACGGATGATGTCGTGAGTGAAGATTCGGCGGAGGAGGATGATTTCGAGGCTGCGGAAGTCGAGGCGAATGATTGGCAAGACGCTAGCAGCGAAGATGTGGAGATTGAGTCATGGGATGAAGAGGAAGAGGAGGTTGAAGAGCGGCCTGCTCCGCCGCGCCGGCGGAAGTCGGGTTAGTTCATCCGGGCAAAACCACGGATGAACACCGATGAGCACGGATATGGTCGGGGATCGCACTCCGCCCTTTTGGAATTGCCGCTGAGGCGTCAAACTACGGCCAATTCGCTCCACGTACTTTATTGCGCTGAAAAACTATGTCTGATGTTGTTCGTTTGCCTGCTCGGTCGGAAGTTGCGATTGGCGACACGTGGGATTTGACGACCCTCTATGCCGCCGATGCCGCCTGGGAAGCCGACTTCAAGAAGGTCGAATCAGAGATCGAGAAGTACACCGCGTTTGCGGGCACATTGAGCCAAGGCGCCAGCAGAATCGCTGAACTGCTGAAGTTTGATATTGGCTGCGATCGACTCTTCGATCGCCTGGGAACCTATTCCTTCCTTCGCACCGCTGAAGATCAGGCCAATAGCGATGCCCAATCGCGCCAAGGCCGAGTCACGATGCTCGGCACGAAAGCCGCCCAGCTTGCCGCCTTCATTCGACCTGAATTGATGGCGATTCCTGATGAGCAGATGAAGTCGATTTTGGCCGATCCGCTGCTGAAGGACTTTAAACTTTATCTCGAGCGGATCCTGCGCTATAAGCCTCATACGCTCGGCAAGAAAGAAGAAGAACTCCTCGCCGCTTCAAGTGAAGTTGCCCAGACCGCGGGCAAATCGTTCCGCCAATTGCTCGACGCCGATATGAAGTTCGGCGATATCGAAGATGAAAAGGGCCAGAAAATGGAGTTGGCCCATGCCAATTTCATTCAGCTGTTGCACTCACCGAGCCCCGCCGTGCGCAAGGCAGCGTTCCACCAGTATTACGCCCAAATGAAGGGGCACGAAAACACGCTTGCCGCCATGTTCGAAGGTTCGGTCAAAGGCGATGTTTTTTATGCCAAGTCCCGAGGCTA
>JBKJSI010000386.1:0-2894 GCA_046595915.1 Pirellulaceae bacterium | reverse complement strand
CTTACGCTGTGCCATCCGCGATTTCCTTGGTGGAACCGCTAAACTCTAGCACACGATTCAGGGGCTGCTTTCAGTTGGTGCGGAACAGGAGTTGCACCATGCCTGCCTTCCGCGCCTTCGATTGGCTGTTCGATTCCCTGCGCACGCCATGCCCCAAAAGCCGACCGCGACGCGAGCGTCGCCGTCAATTCGTCCGCTCGCTGCGAATGGAGCGGCTAGATTCGCGCATCGCGCTAGTCGCGCCGCCAACGGGCGGCCCGACAGATCCCTGGCTCGGCCTCCCCATTCTCCCTCCCGGTAATCCGATCGGAAATCCCAATGATCCCGTGCCGACGGTCAATATCTCCGTCGATCATGAGCAGATTTACGAAAGCGGAAACCCGCGCCTTGCGACAGTTTTTCGATTCACCAAGCCGGCTGGTGTTGGCGCAATTCAAGTCAATTATGCGATCGATGGCACGGCGACCTTCGGCTCAGATTACAATCTAAGCGGGAATACATTGCACAGCATCTTGATTCCAGCAAACCAAACTAGCGCAACGCTAACGGTCACAGCAATCAACGACACGGTTGTTGATCCCGCAGAAACGGTGAAGGCCAACCTCTTGCCAGGTCCAGGCTACGTCGTCGGCGCCGGCAGAAGGGCGACGACGACCATCGTCGACGATGAGCCCGCGCCGCCAACGGTTTCGCTTTACGTCAACCGCGACACGATCAACGAAAACAGTTCACCCTCAACGGCGACCTACACGATCACTCGAAACGGCACGACAGGCAGCCTCACCGTTGGATATTTTCTCAGCGGGACCGCGACTTATAACACCGATTATTCTGGGCCTTCATTATCCATTATCGATCGAAAATGGCAATCCTCAGGGCTCTGTCACGATTTCCAATGGCCAGTCGTCCGCCACGTTCACGGTCTCGGCAATCAACGACGCGATTTACGATGCAAATGAATCGATCATTGCCGCCATCAAGGCGAGCTCGTCCTATACCATCGTCGGTGACTCGAAAATCGTCACGATCAATGACGATGAAACGCCGCCGGGGCTTCCGCCAGCACAACCCGTATCGATTATCGTCTCGCGCCAGTCGATTGCCGAAGCGGACCCCGCCAATCCCGTAACCTTCAATATCACTCGCGGCGGTAGCACCCAAAATGCGCTCGTCGTCAACTATCGATTCGTCGGCAATGCCACCATCGAAGCTGATTACACCGCGCCGGGCGCCGCCACCGATTCGATCACCATTCCCGCAGGCGCGAGCACGGTGAGTTTTAATGTCAGCCCGGTCGACGACAGCATCGACGATGACAATGAGACTGTCGGTGTGTCCATCCTTCCCGGCACTGGCTACCAAGTTTCGTCTACCAGCTCGGCTTCGGTTACGATCATTGATAATGATGATCCAAATTTAGCGAACGTTCGCGTTCAAGCAAATAAATCGGTGATTTACGAGGCGTCGTCTTCGATTCCCGTCACCTTCACATTTACTCGCGACGGAGTGCTTTCTCAGGCTCTAGCAGTCAATTTTAAGGTATTCGGTAGTGCGATTTTGGGCCAAGATCACTCCATAGATCGAGCCAAGATTACTCCGGTCCCGTCACCACCAATGGCTCGATCTATGGAGTGATCAACTTTGCGGCAGGGCAGTCAACAGTTACGGTTCAAGCCTTCGCAATCGATGATCAGATTGTTGAAAGCCTGGAAAGTTTCGGTCTCGCGATTCTGCCCGGAAGCGGCTACACGTCGGGTTTGAGCGGCGGAAACTCTGTTTACATTGAAGACAATGACGTTCCCTATGTACCAATTCAATATGTTTCTATTTTTAGCGATCGGGGTTACATCATTGAAGAGAGCCCCGGGATGCCCGATACTTTCCACATCTATCGAGACAGTACTTACGGCGACCTCACTGTACGATACTATCTTGGTGGCTCAGCCGATCTGAACGAGGATTACTATCTAGCCCCGACACAGGGCAGCGAAGGAGAGTATGGGTATCGATACATCACGATTCCTAATGGACAACAGAGCGTTTCATTTCAAGCATTTCCTCTGGATGACTCAATACCAGAAGGGAATGAAGAGATCTTCGTGATGCTTTACAACGGCCCGGGCTACGTCGTTGGGGACGCTGGAAATCCTTACTACGGTCACATCGCGTCAACACTGATCTTTGACTACGAAGATCAGGAGCCGCCGCCACAGCAAATCCCGCCGCCGTTGACGATCGACGTTGATATTGATGGCAGCAACGATGATGGTTTCGACCTTCCCGAGAGCGAAGACTTTGAATTTGAAGAAACGCTTGAAGAAAATCCATATGGCATTGGAAAGATCGTTCTATCAAACTATGGGCCAAACGCCGTAAGCAACTACACACCCGTGCGAATAAGGCTGCCCCGGGGCCTAGACCCGGCGAACCCAAACTTGAAGATTCGACTTAACCTGACCGGAGACACGGATGAAGAGGCCGGGAGAACCTATCTGTACGATCTTCCGAAGCGAGATGCACTTAGCGCACGATTACTAACGGACACGCTTTATACTCTTCAACAACTACACTACAATCCAGCCAATGGCGGCATCACGATTTGGATGGATGGACGTGAGAATCCCGCAATTAGAACCCTCAAGGGACTGGAAGACAACGGACGTCCCGAGGGCTACCTCAAAGCAACGATCGTTTCGACACCTGCTGGAGGGCCAGAGACAGATGGTCCAAGTGATCGAGTGAAATTTGTCATCGGAACCCCTACATCGATCTTGTCAGAGATTGTGGACAACGAAGGATTACGGTTGGGGCTAGCATCGCGGCATACCTATGAAACTGTTTATGCGAACGCCGATCTGAGGAACATCGGATTAAGGCTCTTAACTCGCGAAGAC
>JBKJSI010000329.1:0-3115 GCA_046595915.1 Pirellulaceae bacterium | reverse complement strand
GTCGATCGTGTTGCTGGAACCCAAATTTTCGCCCGTCTGAAAGAAGAGGCTTCGCAATTCGTCGTCTACAGCATGACACTCAGCAGCAAAAGCGAAGTTGCCATGATCCTGCCAATCCCGGTCAAGCCGGGATCGGGCGAAGACGCGGTTAAATTCATCTCACTCGAAGAGTACCCCGATTTCTTTGGCGATATGAACCTCGGGTTCCCGGTTCCACCTCCTCCAGGCGGGATTACCCGCAGCGCAAATGCCCCAAAGGCACTGCCCGATTCAAGGCCTCTCAAAGTCGTGTCGGTCGGCAATTTTGAAGCCTCATTCGTGCCGACAGTTAAAGACTTCGCCCGCCTTGATGAGCGTTTCAAATTACCAAGCGGCACTTGGGAAAAGCTCGGAGACTACGCCAAATACGGTTTCGCCGTTTTCAAGCTCAAAGCGGGCGAGCAGACCGTTCATCCCATGGCGTTTGAATTCCCCACCGCCTTACCATCGAAGCTCTTCTTCCCGACCGTCCATGTACACGACGGCACGGTCCACGAAACGGCCGGCTTCGATCACACACTCTACGCCCAGTTTGACTTTGTCCACCCCGACGCCAACCGCATGAAATGGCGAGAATCCCCCAAACTCGCGGGCGCATTTATGAACATCGACAAGTGCCAAAAGATCGTCAACGAACGCGAACATGGCTACAAATTAACCCTCCGCGGCCGGCTCAAAAACGCCGATACCCTGGTTTAGCAGCTGTTTTGCCACGGCTTAGCCGCATAATAGTGTCGAAAAACCAGTTGGCGGCGCCTCGCTCGGCTCCTAGAATACGAGTCCACACTCTTCAAGCGACGGAGGAGGACTTTTCATGAATTCGCGAAAGTATTCGCTCGCGCTCTTGCTCTCATTCTTATTCCTAGCGAATCCAAGATTAGACATCGGCCAAGAGGCGACAACAAAAACAACTGCGCCAAAATCCGCCGCGTTAAAAACAGCGGTCGGTAAATCTCCTGCTGAAAAGGGCGACGGCGAAAAAAGCGACGCCTCCAAATCGAGCAAAGTCACCGCCGCCAAAAAGGGTGATGGACCTGCTAAACCGCTTGAGGGAAATTCTGGCACCGAAGAAGGATCCGATGAAAATCCGTTCGCAGTTGCCCCCGGTTCGCGCCGTCAGCCCGATGTTGCCTGGAAGAAGAAATTACCCGGCAACTCTTTCAAGGTAATGCGACAGCACGGCACCGAAACCAAGTTCAGCGGTAAATACACTCGCTCCAAAGCCAAAGGCATTTACCACTGCGCTGGCTGCGGGGCAATTCTTTTTAGCTCAGACCAAAAATTCGAGTCCGGCACCGGCTGGCCAAGCTTCTTCGCTCCCCTCGCGCCAGAAAACATCGGCCAATCGATCGATCAATCGTTGCCCGGCGAAGTTCGCACCGAGATCCATTGCATCGCCTGTGATGGGCACTTAGGCCACGTCTTCTCCGACGGTCCCGCTCCAACCGGCCTGCGCTATTGCCTCAATTCGGTCGCGCTGAAGCTCGATGAAAGCGAAGCCGCGAAGAAGCTCATGAAAGAGGGGCCGAAAGGCAGCCAGAAAGAAAAACCAGCAAGCGAAAAGCAGCAATAAAATTCAGTTGCCTTGTCGCTGGGCCAATGACTGAGGGCGAAAGCTCAACGTTTAAAGAGTGGCGTTGAGCAATTGCGCCGTCGAATTCTCGCGGATCGTTTCAAGCCCGACAAACTTCTGCTAACTTGCCATCGTGATGACGGCTTTGTCCTAAACAGCCTGGCTCAACGATGCGCGAAAAGCTCTTCAGTTCCCTCAATGCCGTCAAAACCACGGCTCTGGGCGGACTTCTCTTCCTCATTCCCATCGTCGTCGTCATCGCCGCACTCGGCTATCTCTTCCAACTCTCCGCCGCCAGCTACCAACTCCTCAAGGGCATCCTCCCCTTCGACTCGGCAACCGGCGTCGCGATTATCTTCGCCATCGCCATCGCTGCCACCTTATTGGCATGCTATGCCTCAGGCCTAATTGCTAGTCGAGCCATGGGGAGGCACTTCACGCACTCAATCGAACAGCAACTCATCAAGGTCTATCCCAAGTACACCATCTACAAAGACCTCCTCGCCGGCGCCATTGGCGGCGAGAAGCATGTCCCCGCTTTGCGCCCCGTCCTCGTGCGAAATGGCAACCTCACTCAACTCGCATTCGAAGCCGATCGACTCCAGAGCGGCCACGTCGTTATCTTCTTCCCCGGCGCACCCGACGCCTGGATCGGCTCGATCGCTTTAGTAACGCCTGACCAAGTCCAAACGCTCGACCTCCCTTTCGCCCAAGCCCTAGGAATCTGCGAACGCATGGGCCGCGATTCCAGCAATCTCCTCAGCGCAATCGACCTCAGCGTGCTAACATCTCTAGGCCCAAACTCGCCCAGCCGCCATTCCCAACCCGAAGCGTAAGCGAGGTTCTTCCCCGACCATCGGTGATCACCCATGTTCCCTCTCAGCGACGACAATTCCGATATCCGCAGCGTGCCGATCGTCAACTATGTGATCATCGCGCTCAACATCCTGGTCTTCGTCCTCTTCCAACAAGGCGGAACGAACGAGAAGTTCACGATGGCCTTCTCGACAGTCCCTGCGGAAATTCGCACCGGCAAGGATATCGTCACTGAAGGCAAGGTCTACGTCGACCGCGTCACCGGCGAAGAGTACAGGGCGCCAGGCCTCCAAAAGACGCCGGGCTCCGTCTACTTCACGCTGCTGACCTCGATGTTCATGCACGGCGGCCTCGCGCACATCGCGGGCAACCTCTGGTTCCTTTACATCTTCGGCGACAACATCGAAGACCGCATGGGACGCGCCCGTTACGCACTCTTTTATCTCCTCTGCGGCATCATCGCCTCGCTCTGCCACGTCGTGATGAATCTCCACGGCCCCGGCAGCGAGATCCCCAGCCTCGGCGCCTCCGGCGCGATCTCCGGCGTCATGGGCGCCTACCTCGCCCTCTGCCCCAGCCGCCGCGTCAAAGTACTGCTAGTCCGAATCATCACCGAGATCCCCGGCTACATGGCGGTAGGCCTCTGGTTCCTCTTTCAACTCATCAGCGGCCTCGGCCTCCTCGGCG
>JBKJSI010000121.1:0-2738 GCA_046595915.1 Pirellulaceae bacterium | reverse complement strand
CCCAAGTTGCCGATGACGCTCGAGGCCATCGCCCTGCATTACCTCGACAATCTCGACGCCAAAATCTTTAGCGTTTGCCAGATCATGCGTGACGATCCGAATAAAGATAGTCGTTGGACGCCCTATCAGCCTTCGCTGTCGCGGATGTTATTTAAGGGACGCGGATAATCTGAACTTGCCAACGGAGGGGCTCCATGATTTACGTCTATGTAGCACTCGGCGTCTTAGCATTAGGCGGTGCTGTTTACGGCCTGCACCAGCTAGGCCTTTATCTTGAGCGACAAGGCTACATCTATTATTGGCACACGAAGCCTTCGGGCGGCGGCTCGTCGGTTTTCTTGCCGCTGCAAGAGTTAACTCAACCGCAGATCAAACATGTTGTTAAGGTACAGGATGAGCGTTGGATGGATGACGACGACGCTGCAGGCGATGGTGAATCCAAGCGTCGCCCTTCGAATTAGTCTGCGCATAAAAAAACGCCTGACTTGATCTTCAAGTCAGGCGTTTCTATTTGTCATATCAGATCTGGATGCTGTTAGGCCTTGGCGGCAATTCGCTTCTTGGCGAGGACAGCTTCGGGAATGCGTTTGACATTCCAAACGAGGCCGAGTTTTTCCATGGTCCAGATGATGTACCAGCTTACATCGACCTGCCACCAACGAAGGCCGTGACGGGCCGAAGTCGGGAACGCATGGTGATTGTTGTGCCAACCTTCGCCCCAAGCCAAGAGGCCAAAGATGGGGTTGTTTCGAGATTCATCTTCCGATTCGTATTCTTGGGGGCCAAACAAGTGACAAAAGGAATTGATTGACCAAGTGATGTGGTGAGCGACGAGTACCCGAACGAGTCCGCCCCAGAGGAAGCCGAGTAGTACACCCTGCCAAGTTTGCGTGACGACGCCGCCGATGATCGCAGGGACTGTCAAGCTTATCACTACCCACAAGAAATAAGTGCGATCAACCCACATGAGCGGCTTGTCTTTGATTAGATCCGGGACATAACGGGCGAGTTCGGGATGGGTCCAAAAGCCGGTGAAGAGCCAGCCGCAGTGTGCAAAGATGAATCCCTTAAAGCTGTTCCACGCACCCTTTTCGTTGAGATGCGGGGAATGCGGATCACCCTCATGATCAGAAAGTTCGTGGTGGCGACGATGAATAGCGCACCAAACGAGCGGCGATCCTTGAACGGCGAGTGAGCCAGCGGCCATCCACATCGCGCGAACGAGCGGATAGGTATCAAATGAGCGGTGTGATAAAAGTCGATGAAAACCAATCGTGATGCCAATCCCAGTGAGAGCCCAACCTCCCGTGAGCATGGCCACATAGAGCCAACCCATGAATCCCCATTGCCACATCAGGGCGATGCCGGCGATCAATCCGATGATCGGCGCGACGACCGCCACGGACATGATGATCTTATGAGTAGTTGGATCTCCGCCTGAATTGAGCGAATGGCCTTTTTCCGAACCGGGATGTGAATCGAGATGCCTCTGTTCGCGGGTCGACGGCGCCACGCGCGGAGTCGATTTGCGAGCCGGTTTGGTTACGGTTGACATAGGGAATCACTTCCTCAGAAGGGGGAACAGTCAATGTGCTCATGCAAGCGTGTTGATCAGGCGTTTCCATTAGTGCTTGATCAAGTTGGAGGAATCTTATGGGAGAATTCGACCCAAACGCGGGGCGCAAGCGTAAAGTGCGGTAATAGGATCGTAATAGCTGTGTAATCGCGGCAACTTGTTTATGCCAAATGACTTAGGGAGAATGCCCTGTCTTGGGGATCGCAGTTTTTTAGCTAGCTCTTTACCTTCTCTCTTCGCGGCGAAGGGATAATTGCGGTGTGCAGCCGATGTGCGAGGCTACTGCACATCCAAGTTGGTTCAACAAAGGTCAAATGTATGCAGACGTTTGAGTATCCAGAAACTCCCGCGCCGCCTTCTCGACAAGGTCCGAGTACGCTTAGCTATCTTTTGCCAGTACTTGTTGTGATTCTTGGAGTTTCGGTCGCGGTTCAGGCATTTCGCCAATTTGCATTGTCAAGCGTCTACAACCCCGATGCCAAGCCGCGCCCGATCGATGCTCGAGGTGATCTGGCGGCAGATGAGAAAGCGACGATCGAGCTTTTTAAACAGGCAAGCAAGTCCGTCGTTTTTGTGACCACCTCGGCAGTGCGGGATTTCAACTTCAATCCGGAAGAGTATGAACAGGGGGCCGGGTCTGGCTTTATTTGGAATGACGATGGATATGTCGTGACGAATTACCACGTCGTAGAGAATGGCAATAGCTGGCGGGTCACGCTCGCCAACTCCAAGGAGTATCCGGCGCTGATCGTTGGCGTCGATCCAAGCAAAGACTTGGCTGTATTGAAAATTGATGCGCCGAAGAATGAGCTTTCGCCGATCCTGGTTGGCTCGGCTTCGGACTTGCAGGTTGGGCAGAAGGTATTTGCGATCGGCAACCCGTTTGGGTTTGATCAATCGCTGTCGACCGGAGTCATTAGTGGTCTCGGCAGGCAGATTCCCTCTAAAACTGGCCGCGAAATTGACGGGGTGATTCAAACGGATGCCGCAATCAACCCGGGCAATTCAGGCGGACCACTTCTTGATAGCGCAGGACGACTCATTGGCGTCAACACGGCGATTCGCAGCCCTTCCGGCGCATCGGCTGGCGTCGGTTTTGCCATTCCTGTGGAAGTGGTTAATCGCTCGGTGCCTCAAATCCTTCAGCATGGCAAAGTATTTC
>JBKJSI010000074.1:0-2584 GCA_046595915.1 Pirellulaceae bacterium | reverse complement strand
AAAAGTGGACGGAACATAAAGTATAGATCTTTTTAATTTTAACGATGCAAACTATAAAAGGACCAGGTATATTTTTAGCACAGTTTACCGGGGATGATGCGCCATATAATTCCCTGCCCTCCATTGCCAAATGGGCAAAAGACCTTGGTTACGCCGGTATACAAATACCCACATGGGACAGTCGCTTAATAGATCTGCAGAAGGCTGCTCAAAGTAAAACACGCCATGCTTATTCGCGATCACGATGTCGAGATCGCCGTCGCGGTTTATGTCGGCGACTTCGAATTGGGTACCGACGCCGCTGTTTTCGTCGATGATGTGCTTTACCCAGGTTGCTTTGCCGTTTTCTCTTTTTAGTTCGTACCAGAGGAGCATCGGCGGTTCATCTTCACCCGGGTCGCGGCCGTTGTGGGCGTAGTAGCGTTTGCCGGTGACTAAGTCGGGGAGGCCGTCGCCGTTCAGGTCGGCTAGGCAGGTGGCGTGCGTCTGGGCGCAGGACTTGTCGATTTCGTGCGTCTTCCAGCCTTCGGGTGTTTGCTCGTAGTACCAGACGCCGACGCGGTGGGCTGAGGCGCTGAGGATATCGGCGTCACCATCGCCGTCGTAATCAAATACTTGCATGTGGGAGCAAGGTTCGCCGAGCGGTGCTGCGTGGAATTTCCACGGGCCGGGTGTGCGGCCCTTCGGCGCTTCCCACCAGCCGGCTGTCGTGGCGACGTCGGTGAGGCCATCGCCGTTGATGTCACCGGCGCCGAGGCCGTGTGAGAATTTTTCGGTGCCGGGGGCTTTCTCTTCGCTGATGGCGCGTTTGAGCCAGGGCGCGTCGGGCGTTGCGCCTGGGGTGGCTAGGCCCATTTGCTGCTTTTCGAAGCCGAAAATCAGTTCGCCGACGCCATCTTTATTGATGTCGAGATAGGTCGGGCTTTCGTTGTTGGTTTCGTTGACGCAGAGGGTTTTCTTCCAGATGCCGCCTTTGGCGCCGGGGTTTTCGAACCACCAGGTCGGTTTGCCGGGGAAATCGACAACTAAAAGATCGAGGCGGCCATCTTTGTTGAAATCGTTGACGAAGTTGCAGAAGGTGTCGCCGTAGGTTTTCTTGTCGAACTCATTGGGCTTTTCGAGCAGCGAGTGCATTTTCCAGTTCGGGGCCTCATACCAAACGCTGCCGGCGGCGATGTCTAAGAGGCCGTCGTTATTGAAGTCGCCGGTCGTGGCGCCTTCGCTACGGAAGACGTTTTCGATCACCGTCCGTTTGAACTTGGGCTCGGCGTTTGGAGCTTGCGTGGGGAAGCCGAGGTTCGCCGAGGTCTTGGCCGGTTTCTGCGAAAGGACTTCGAGCTTGATGTTCTTGAAATGGACTTCCATCGCGGGGCCGGAGTGCATTTGGAAGGCGATCACTCCGCGACGGGCGCCTTCGGGGTCGTCGAGATCGACGCAGGGCTGGCCGTTAATAAAACTCCGGACGCGGCTGCCGATGGCGACGATTTCGTATTTGTTCCATTCGCCTTTTTTGACGTGGGCCTCGCCCGACTTGTCCCAGAGGAGGGCGCGGCCATTTTCTTCGTAGAGCTTGCCCCACCAGCCGGGGCCGATGTCGCACTGATAGCCCTTCATCTCGCCATGATCGAGCGGGGCGGAGCGGATTTGAATGCCGCTGTTGCCGACATCGCCGATGAGTTTGACTTCGAGCGTGAGACGGAAATCTTCGACCGCCATTTCGCTCATCAGGAAGGTGTTGTGATCGATGGCGGGCGTCTTGCCGATGATCTCGCCATTCTCGACTTTCCACAAACCTTCTTCGCCGCGCCAGAGCGTGAGGTCTTTGCCGTTAAAGAAGTTGGCGACGTTTTCTTGTGTTGCGAGGAGCGGCGATTGGCCGCGGCTCCCGAGGTAGGCAAAGAGCGAGCGCACTTCATGTTCGGAGAAGGGTTTTAACTGGTCTTCGGGCATCATCGAGAGGGGCGAGGGCGTGTTCGTTTCGATTTCGCTTTCGGGAATCGTGACGAGCTCGGTCGCGGTTTGTACGACGAGGGCGCCGCCCTCTTTGCGTTTGATGAGGCCGGTCAGAATGCGGCCCGAGGTCGTTTCGATGATGTTGGGCTGATATTCCTTGGCGAGCACGGCGCTGGGGTCGAGGACGTTGCTGAGGAGGTAATCAAGGTTGCTGCGGTTAGCGCCGGTTAGTTCGGGGCCGATTTGTGCGCCTGTACCGAAGAGGATGTGGCACTGTTGGCAGGTTTTGGAGAAGAGGGCTCGGCCTAGTTCCAGATCGGCTGTTGCGGCCTGGGGATGGTTGATTAGCGATTTGTAGGAGGCGATTACCGCCTGACGATCGGCGGAGGATTCGCTGACTTTGCCCCACGCTGATTCGAGAAGTTTGGTGACGTCTGCATCGTTGAGTGCTTTGAGTTGGCGAATCAGGTCGGCCGAAATATCGGCGGAGGCGATCGTCTTTGCTTGCAGGCCTTCGAGGAGCGCCTTGGCATAGGGCACTCGCGAGGAGAGGGTTGCGAGGGCGTCTCGCTTTTCCGCTGGCGCGAGATCTTTGTAGACCGCCAAGATTGCGGCGGGCGTTGAGGTTTCG
>JBKJSI010000295.1:0-4374 GCA_046595915.1 Pirellulaceae bacterium | reverse complement strand
GCCGCACAAGATGGCGAGCCGCATCCACTTGTCGAGCCTTCCCTTGGATGCAATTCCGGCGAGGATGTCGCAAATCGCTCGATCCTTCTCTTCGTCACCGGCAGGTGTCGCGCCAATGGAGATTGCCAACTGAAATCGCACGCGCGGGCTCGGATCAAACGCATATTTTGCATGATCGGCAATCCACTTCAGTTGGCCGCCATATCGAGAACCTAGTAACCGCAACGCCGTTTCGCGCACAGTCGCCAATTTGTTATCGAGACATGATTCCAGTTTGCGATCAAAGTCAATTTCGTACATCTGCGCGAGGGTATCTGCTCTGACGAGCTCTCTCATTGACACCTCATTCACCGATTGTGACCAAAGTGGCTGTTTAAACGAATCGTTTTTCTCTTCGATCATCAAACGGAATGCGGTGTCTCGCAGCCAAGGAGTACCGTTCTTAAGATTCGCCACAACATTCGCGGGCTTCTCCTTTCGCAATTCACTTGTCGCTTTGAGTAGCGATGGATAAGGCACTCTGCTAGATGTCACTCGCCAAATCCGCCCCATCTCGGCGCCCGATTTGAAATCGGTGTGCTTGCGAACTTCAGTCGGCAGATAGTCGGGATGCTCAATCGTTTTGCGATACATATCGCACACATAGAGCGCCCCATCGGGCCCAAAGGCCAAGAAGACAGGCCGAAACCAACTGTCGCTCGATCGCAGGAATTCTGAGTTGCCCGGCCTGCGTTTCACCCCGATCGCCGCGCCTTGCTCCACGAGCATATCGAAATGCACCAGATTCGCGGTCGGATCACATGACAAAACGCCGCCATAATATCCAGGTAGCGGTTCCTCGCGGACCAACGTCACTCCACACGCCGCTGTAAATGTCCCCGCATGGGAATCCGCCGTGGTGATGTTCTTGCTAATTGGAAAAATCTTCGCTGCCGCGCCATGTCCCGCTAGCGGCTCTGCTTCTAAGTCGATGGGGCAATTATGCAACAAACTTGATATCGCGACATTCGGCGCCCTCGCAACGACATCGGGCGTGAGCATCACCAGTTGCGCCTGGACTCGGTTGTAGCAAACGAATTGCCGCCCGAAATCATCAAAACTCATTCCAAACTGTGCTGGTCCGCTAGCCGCTTCCGCTTTTGAAAAATCGGGGCTGAAGCGAAAGGTATTGTTGCCGAGCGTAATGGGCTTCATCTCGGGGAACTTCGGCGAAATCACCTTGCCGCCGCTGAGGCCATTAGTCACATAGATCCAGCCATCCGGCGCCAGTGTTGGATGACTCGCGCGAAGTTGCGTGCTGCCCTCCGTGCCAAAGCCAGTGAAAAGCACCTCGCGCACGTCGGCTTTGCCATCGCCGTCGGTGTCTCGAAGGAAAAGAATATCGGGCGAGCAAGTCACAATGGCTCCGTCGCGCCACGGCAGAATTCCATTTGGAAAGCTCAAGCCCTCGGCAAACTCAATCCGCTTGTCAAGTCTTCCATCGCCATCGGTGTCTTCTAGCAGTGCCACGCGGCCTTGCTGTGTCTCGCCGGGTGCGGGGCCAATGGGGTAGCCGCGATTTTCGACGACGAACATACGGCCTTGAAGATCAAAGGCAATGGCGACCGGGGCGACCACGATCGGTTCGGCCGCTACGAGTTCTAACTTGAGCCCCGGCTCGACCTCCATCGAGGTCGCAGCACGATCGGGCGTTAGCGGGCCATCGGGGTTGCGTGATTGGGCGAAAGAGACAATGCCGGCGTTGCAAAGTGCGATGAAAATAGTGCAGCGGCTCAGCAAGTACATACTCGACTCTCTTTGGTTCGCGCCTCTAGGCATTTCCGCTGCACCACAAACTATCACTTTTGACGAGGCGTCGCCGCCCTGTTCCTAGAAGATCAGCGGCGCTCGCCCGGCGGCTTTGCGGTTATCGGTAAGTTGGCCGTAATGCTGCATCCAGTGGATCGCTCGGAGCATGAGCGCGTTCCGCCAGGTTCCAAACAAGAGTTCAAACTGTGGCGGGACGTCTTTGATGGGTTGATCGAGATCGGTTTCTGTCAGGCCTTCCACCCAGTCGAGGAACTCTTCCTGAATCGATTGGAGCTGGCGGAGTAGCTCTTCATACTTCGGGTAATCTCTGCCGTCGGGGCAGGGCTTGGAGCCGCCGCCGAATTGCGCCTGGAGGGATTGATGGGGGTTCGCAATCCCGAGCGTCATTTCGCGGTAGCGGCCCTCGGAGAACATGAGGTGCCCCAGGATCCAGTGGGCGTGGTTGGAGCAGTGGGGCGTTGGCGAAACGAGCGGCGCCGTTTTCAAGTCTTCGAACGCGGGGAAGACGACCGAGGCGGCTTGGCGGTTGGCGATGAGGAGGAGCTCTTTGGATTGCATGGGTTCGATTCTAGCTGGAGGTGGGAAGTTGGATGTTGGTTTTGGTTGCGCTCGCTCGAGGTCGGATGCGGTTGGTTTTTGCGGCGCGAAAGCAACTTGGAAAGCAACTGGCGTCGGGGTGTGAAAAAGGCTTGTTTTTGCGAATGCGCCCAATCGGCCCAACTTGGCCACACTCGGGAAACTTGGCCAAGTACGTTGGCCAAGTTGGAAGGCGTACAGGGGGAGTTGGTTGCGACTTTGGCGGGCGCTCGTCGTTGTTGGCGGGCGGTTGGCGCGAGAATTGCGGGAATCGAGTTTTCCTGGCCTTGGCTAGTTTGTTTGCATTGACTAGTTTGCGCGCCGCTTATGAGTATTTCGGGATTTTTCAACATGGGGTAGCAGGGATGCGCATGAAACGAACTGTTGCCGTTGGACTTCTCTTTCAGGAAGCCGTTCGCGGATGGATTGCGCATCGCGCCCAGAGGTTGGGGGCGTCTTTAGCCTTTTACACGACTTTGGCGCTGGCGCCGCTGACGATCATTGCTGTCGCGGTCGCCGGGTATTTCTATGGTGAAGAGGCGGCGCGGGGCGGGATTGTCGATCAGATCGAACATTTAGTGGGCAGGCAGGGCGCGATGGTCGTCGAGGCTTTGATCCAAAGAGCTAGTGAGCCGCAGCAAAGCCAGATTGCCACGTTTGTCAGCATTGGACTACTGCTGTTTGGCGCCACCGGCGTCTTCGCAGAACTCAAGGACTCGCTTGACACCATCTGGGAAGTGAAGCGAAAGCCCGGCTTGGGATTGTGGTTGATCGTCAAGACGCAACTCTTGGCGTTCGCCGTGGTGGTGGGGACAGGTTTCTTGCTCTTGGTGTCGCTGTTGTTGACGGCTCTGCTGACAGGGTTGACGCACTGGCTGTCACGATGGCTTCCCGTGCCGGTCTGGACGGCTCACCTGTTTGATGTGCTGGTCTCGTTTTTGGTGATTACGGTCCTGTTCGCGCTGATCTTTAAGTTGTTGCCAGATGTCAATGTGCGATGGAAGGATGTGTGGATTGGAGCTGTCTTTACGACGGTCTTGTTCATGGTCGGCAAGTTCCTGCTCGGCATTTACATTGGAACTGCGGGGGTCGGTTCGATTTACGGCGCGGCCGGATCGCTGGTGATCGTTTTGGTATGGACTTACTACTCTTCCCAGATTTTGTTTTTCGGCGCGGAACTGATTCGGGCTTATTCGAAGCTTTATTCGCCTGAAGTGATTGTTCCCAACGAGCAGGCGGAGCGGGTGGACGCGGCGAAAAATAACCAGCCGTAATGGCTTCGACCAACTTTCTCAACCCGTCCCCAGCCAGCTTGCCGCCTCCTGCGAGATATGTTCGTTAACAAGTTATGACGGCTGTTTCGGCTTACTTGCGTATAACTTGACGAATCCGCAATCGCGACAACGATAGGCTGTGATGGCTTCGGCTTGAGTCCAGTCGATCTTGGTTCCTCCGGTGCTGACGCCTAAGAACTTTTGTGGATCCCAGGCGCCTCCATACCAAACGGTGAGGCTGCTGATGGGAATCATTGGACTCGCCGAGGGCGCTACTTCTGGAAGAAATCCCGCTTCCGCTGTGCCGCCGCATTCAGAACATTTGGATTTGGCTTGATCGCTCATTCGCTGGCTTTCATCTTTTGCAGGGCTGTTAGCTGGACAGCGCCAAGTCTAATCGCTCCGAGGCGGTTTTGGCGGAACGGATTTGATTTTATCGGGGTCGATGGCGAGTTTGGCTAGTCGCTTTCGACGGGTTTGAGTGTGTGCCTTCGCCGCCTGGGCGTTGCGTTGGGAGTAGTAACGCTGACGATCGGCTTCCGCTTGGTAATGCTCCGCGCGCAGGCGTGGCGGGAAGTCGAGGGAGCCCAGCGCGACATTCGCGGCGCGGCGGACTTGTTCGGTCGTCAGGAGCTCGCCGCTGAGAACGTCTTCACTCGGGGAGAGCCTTTGGCGAACTTGAGCGCAGAATAGTTGGCTGAGCATCGCCACATAC
>JBKJSI010000284.1:0-6289 GCA_046595915.1 Pirellulaceae bacterium | reverse complement strand
GCCACTTGCTCCGGAAACCATGCGCAAGCTATCGGGAGTGAATGCGCCCGACCATTGAATTTCGTTTGATTTTAGAGGTGGGAGTTCACTGTTTTTCGTTAAATCCCAGATGCGAATGTTGTAGCCATCATTCATGGCGAGATATCGGCCATTGGGCGAAAAGGCCACGAACTGTGAGCTACCCGAGTCGCGGACTTTCGTCATCACTCCCTTTTTTGCCACCAGATCGATGCGGCCGAGCATTTCGCCATCGGAGGCGAGCCCGCTTGCGCCATCCTCTGAGATCCAAACGGCTTTGACCTCGCGTTTGAAGCCAGCGAAAAACTCAAATTCCTTGCCGGTTTCGACCTGCCAGTATCGGGCCGTCTTGTCTTTGCTGCCCGACAATGCGAATCGGCCATCGGAAGAAAGCGCGATGCTCTCGATCCCCTGCGAATGCCCCACAAACGTTGCGGCCTCGTCGAGCGCGCCTTCGGGCGACAAATTCCAAACCTTAATTAATCCTTTGTATCCTCCCGCGATGACGCGCTTGCCATCTCGCGAAACCACAATGGCTTCAATGGTCCCCACGGAATCAAGTCGATCAGTTAAGTTTTTACGAGAGCTTTCATTGACATCAAAGATCGCCACCATTTCGTCCATTTTTCCAGCCGCTAGGACAGAGCCGTCACCGGAAAACGCAAGGGACTTGATTCCCCAGCCTTGTTCGCCGAAATCGCGCACTGGTCCGGCTGGATCTCCCTCCTTGCTTCCTTTGAGTTTGATTGTGCGAGGTTGGGTGGAGGTGGATGGGGAGGGGGAACTCGATTCCCCGTTTGCCGGCTTGTCACTTTCGCTCGCGGGCGCATCGACCTTTCTACCGAGTTGCTTCTCGACAAAGTCGACATCGGCTTTTGAGATTTGACTGAGTGGAACAGAGAGGTAAGTTCCATCAGGCTTTTCGAGCACGACTTTGCCATCTTTCACGGCGACGAACTCAGCTTCAATTTTGAACTTGCCATTGCTGCTCGTCCACTCGCGCGCAATGACAAGCGGCGCAACTTGCAGGGATAAAACGCCAAATACGAAAAGCCCGAAGAGGATCGCAGCGCGCATTGTGACTCCCATCCACCGGAAGCAAAACAAATCTTACGGAAAAGATTTGGCCGATTATAGGCATCAAGAAACGGGTGTGCAAGTTTCAGTTGACTGGGCCGATTTAGCTGAAAAAGCTGAGAAATCTTTGCTAATTTCGAATCTCCACGTGCTTCAGCAAAATCACGCAACGTCAAACGCCGTCTCCTTCAGTGCATGATGTTGGCATGATGCGCAGCCGCGGTTTTCGCTCAGGTGACTAGTTTCAAAAAGCTACTCGCACCGGCTCAGACAAAAACTTTCCCGTAACCGGTTTCTCCTGCCCCAGGAGCGAAAAGTCTTTGCCGGTTTGGCCCAACTTGATCCGCACTCGGCTCTCGCCGATGTCCACATCCAAGACATCGCCAGTTAACTTCCAAGTGTCTTTCGACCACGGGTCATTCACCGTACCATTGCTCATCAGCGTGTAATGTACTTCCTTGCCGGCCGCATCGGTCCAAGCGAGCACCGCCAGTGGCCAAGCTCGGGCATGCTTCCACTGGTGGTATTCTAGGAAGTCTTTCGCCGCGCGTTCACGCTGTCCGTTGAGTTTCGAGGCGACGCGGCCATACGCCGTCTCTTCATTGCGATGCATCTTGTGACATTCCTGCACGTACTCGGAAGTCATCGGTAATAATGGTGCGACCCACGGAACAAGGCCCGTGCGCTCAAATCGCTCTTGCTCCGCCGACAAGTCAAATCCAAAGGGAACGTCTTTAAGCTTCCCCGACGCTTTCAATTTCTCCGCGGCCGAGAAGAGAGTTTTCATATACTCCTTTGCGGCGCTCCGCGACTTACGGCTCACCGATTCAAGATCGGCAATCGTGAGAAAAAACCAATCGACGCCCGTCTGATCCGGCGCCACCAGCCATTTGCCGGCCGAATAGATCGGTTTATAGCTCTCGAAGGGCGTCGCCGCGGCCTCGGCATGATCGACAAAGAGGCGGATTCGAAGATCTCGCGACTCATTTTCAAGCTCCAGGTATTCGAGCTTTGCCGCTATCGGCTGGAATTGGGTCGCCACACCCGCCTTCGTGGTGAAGCGAAACTCACCTTTATTGTCCAATTCAAAAACGCCTTCATCGCACCACCAAAAGCGTGCTGCTGGCATTTTGGAGTTGGAGAAGTGCTCTGCAATTGCTTCCTTGGAAAGCGGGGAACGCACGTTGGCTACCGGTTGCAGCGCTTCCTTCGGAACATCGAGTTCTTTTTTCGGAGGTGCAGAGATGTCCGGTGATTTTGACTCCGAAGCGTTGTTCGGCGCATTCGCAATCGGGTTCTCAACCTTCTTTGCATCTGCTGCGCGTGGCAGCTTCGGAACCTTTTTAGAAAGATTGTGTTCTTCTTCACGAGATTCAGCGATGCCAACCGGCCCCTCCTTCGCGCGGCCGAAGCCAAAATAGTCCGCGCCCAAGAACTTCAAAATGATGAACGCGAGCACCACACCCACGACACCGCCTACGCCAATTTGAATCAGAAGAAACGTCGAGCTACGTTTCTTCTTGGCTTTAGGGAAAGGGCGAAGTGGATTGGGCTTTCCTATCATGGCGCCGGTTTTTCCGCCGGTTGGTCAGCGGCTTTTGCTTCCGGCTTCACCGGAACCGGTGCGGCGACATTCTCGCGCACCCAAATATTCCGGTAACGCACCGGATTGCCATGATTCTGGATATGAATCGGCAACTTCGCCTCATGCGGCACGTACTTCGGCGCGTGTTCATAGGCCGTCATGCCCGTTAGCTCAAAATGATTGTGAATGAGCACGCCATTGTGGAGCACGGTCAAGTAAGCCGGCTTTTTCACTTTTCCATCCGCCTCAAATTCCGGCGCATCGAAAATGATGTCATACGTTTGCCATTCGCCTGGCTTCTTTGACACATTCACGATCGGCGGCGACTGCTTATAGATCGAGCCGCACTGGCCATCGTAATAGGTCTCATTGTCATGCGAATCGAGCACCTGCACTTCATATTGGCCCATGAAATAAATTCCGCTATTGCCGCGACCTTGCCCGCTGCCACTCACCTTCTCCGGAGTTGCAAACTCCACATGTAACTGGCAGCTGCCAAACTTCTGCTTCGAGTTGACGCTGCTCCCCTGCACCGTGGCAATGCCATCCTCCACTTTCCAACTTTCGCCACCTACCCAGGCCGCCATATCCTTGCCGCCAAACAGAACAATCGCATCCGAAGGGGGCGCCCCCGGCGCATCGCCCGGCGTTACGAGCACCGGCTTTTGCCAGATCCAGCCATTTTTGTATTCATCAAACCAAGCGGCCGTTGAAGCGCTTAGCAAGGTCATCAACAACAGGCCTGCGCCGGTGAAAAGCGACACACGCCTCATAGGAACCACTCCGGTGGGAATCGATGGTGGGGAAGAGCATCGTATCGAATGAGGTGATTATAATTCAGAGTGCGGAGCTGTTGGATTGGACACACGGGTCATGGACGAACAGCACGGGAATGGTCGGCGACGGCGAAAATTGCACATTCTAAACTTGGACGCCAAGAAAACTCGATTTCACCCGAAACAGCTGCTAGAATTTGCCGCCAACTCTCCATCTGACCCTAACCCGATCTATTTCGTTCGGAGAAACTCCGATGTCCGCCGCTCCTCGTTTGTGCGCCCGTTGCAGAGGCGCTCTGCCTGAAAACTCCGGCTACTGCGTCGGCTGCGGAGTCGATAATGGCGGCGTCGGCGAAAAGCTCATCCGGGCGCACAAAGACATCGAAAAATCAAAGGCCAAGGTTCAGGGCCAATTGATGTGGAACAAGTTCTTTTGGTTCATTCGCTGGTCATAACAAGTGAGCGTTGGCGTCCACGCGGACTCCACCGACTTACTTCAAGCCACTCTTCAGCGAAGAAGTCTTAGCATCGGCTGCTTTGGCAGGCGTCGGAGCAGCCGCCGAAGCCGACGGAGTGAGGTTCTTTTCAATCAGTTCAAACGAGCTAGCAATTGTGGCGTCAGCCGATGCGAATCGGTCGGTCATGTTGGCATCGTGAGTGAACATGAGTGCAACGCGGCGGCCATCATCGCGCATTGCCATGTAATAAACCCACAGCACCGGCACTTCGTCGGCCATTGCCGTCGCAACGACTCTTTGGAGCGTTAAGCCCGACTCCGTAGTCGACTCATTCGCTTCTGAAATCATCTGAAAAGACTTGCCGAGCTTATTTTTGACTTCGGCTTGAAACGAATCGAGCGAAGTTCGCTGTCCTGCGGAGAGCTTTGGTAAATCGGTGATTGTACACTGGGCGACGATGTCGCCGCGATCGACCAAGCGGAGCACTGAGCCATCGACTCGGTCGATCATGTTGTGCCAGCGGGAATCATGCACAAAGCGAAATCCGCCCTTGGCCGACTCGAAGGTCAATAGCTTGCCTGCCAAAGGATCATCGAGCTTCATGCGATCTTTGTTTGATTCATCGAGTTCAGTAACCGACTCCATCGCCATCGTCGCCAAGCGAATTTTCGTCGTTGATTCATAACCGGGCTGCGACGCGCTTACATCCCGCCGTTCCGAAAGTCCCATCGCAAGCGAAACGACTTGCTTCGTCTTGAGATCAATACTGTATTTGGCCTGAAACAAAAGCTGAGTCTTGGCGCTCTGTACGGAGCCGACAATGCCGCCTGAAAGAATGACGGTCGCGATATCATTTTTGACTTCTTGCAGCTTGCTCTGCACATCCTTCTGCTCGATGACCTGATCGACGCCGAGTAGCGATTCCAACACCGCATTCTCATGCGTCCAGGTTTCGCCAACCTTCACCGACTTACCCGGCGAGAGTTTATTGAGCGTCAGCGGATTCGCGGGAACGTCGACAAGGTCGAGTTCTTCACGCTTGAGCGGCTCGTTAGGCGAAAAATAGCATCGCCCTTCGCCATCGACCTTGGCCGAAATCCAGCGCCGCTGTTCGTTAATTTCGGGTTTACTGGTGCTTTTGGCAATGTTCAACTTGCCATCAAGCTCACGATAATACCGGAGGGACTGAATCGCGCTTTCGGAATGCGAAATGACTCGTTCGTCATAAAGTTGAGTCACATTGACTTCAAAAGGCACCTGTCGAATCGGCGCCTCAGATTGATTGACAACCTTTCCCTTCACGGCCGCGACGATTGGCTTTACTAGCAAATTGCCCGACGACTCGACGACGATCTTGATCCGGCGATATTCGTTCGGAGCTTCTTCACAGGCTAAGTTGTGCGCATCAGCCAGGCTTGACGCTAAAGAGATGCCAGGCAGAGCGGCGGGCAGCGCCAAAAGGCCAGCGGCAGCCAAAACTTGCCGGCGCGAAATGTTTCGCGAAACTAAGAAGTTCTGCGTGGCATCGAATTGCATGAAGGAACTCCATTTCCCAAGAGCCTGCGAGCCTTTTTACGGTGTTGGTGTCTTACCAACGACCGTTCAAAGGTGGTTTTGTTCAGTGGGAAACCGCAAAAAAGCAAAATCGTGAGCGACGAAAGTGTTCGTCAGGGCGTCAAATTGGCGCCCCATAGCACCAAACCGACAGATCCCTACCTCCATATCGGGTGAATTACCAGCACAACTCGAACCGCTTACCAAGATCCACACTGCCAAATCGAGCTGGCACGAGATTCGCGATTGAATGGAGCCCCAGGCAGTCCACCCCCCTATGTGGTGGGTAGGCAATTACTCAGGTCGGCGGGGCCGGCAAAGCCGAGTTGAGATGCAAAATGCTTGCACTACTCAACGACAATTGCTCCAATACTTTACGTTTTGGTTACATATCAACTAAACGGACGTTTAATCGAACGCCTGTTTGAACATAGAACATTGTCCTTGCGTATAGGACAGTTAGGAAACGACACGAATTTCGGGTTTATACAAAAGGGAGATCACCGCAAGCCAAACAACCGCCGGCGGATTGGATCGGAATAGAGGAGGCCCAGACCATGCATGCAGACTATAAAAACTCCGCGCTTCGGCAACTTCGAGACCAGCAGGTCCGATTTGCGCCACGCGATAAAAAACTGGAACAAGTCGACCGAGCCGAGCGATTGCTCAGCGAAATCGACAACGAGCGGACTTACCCAGCCGATTGGCTCTGGTACAAGATCACCGATTTCCGCCCAGAACTAAATCAGCCGTCGGTCCTCAAGGGCAGCATTGCGAAGCATGACTTGCGACTTTTTGTCGAGGGTGTCTCCGACTCCGCG
>JBKJSI010000814.1:0-14120 GCA_046595915.1 Pirellulaceae bacterium | reverse complement strand
ATCGAAACCTGCCACAAGCAATCTCGCAACAGCTTCGAGTACCTCACTCAAGCCGTCGAAGCTCACTTCGCCGGTCAACCCACGCCCTCACTGATGACCGGGGTGTGAACGGTTACGCGGACACTCCCCATTTGGGTTGAGCCAGGAACCGATCCAGGCTCGCAATACCTCGCAGGTCAATATCGTGCCCACTCCCCGTGTGTAGCGCGGGGAAGTTCTTGCCAGTTCCCCAACTGCCGTCCCACTCGGGCTCGCTGTTGGCCGCAGCAGCCCGGCGTCGGTCGTGATCTGGCTGCCCAAGAACCTGAGCTTCAATCGGCTGTCAAAACAGACTCGCAAATCCTCGTTTGGGCAGTCACCCATTGGGTTCCTCTGTCAGCAGGGCGTGAATTGGCAAAATACTCCTGTTTTTCAAGGGTATAGCGCAAATCGCATGACAACCTGCGGGAAGTCATCTGGGAAATGCAGGTTAAGAGGCCTTCGTATTTGCCATTCATTAATGTTGATGGCGACCTTTAGGAGACTTCTTAGATGGAAGGTCGTGAAGTGATATCAAAGCCGTCCACGACCGCAACTTGGGGGCGATTTATCCCGCACCGATTCTCGCTTCGTGCGATTTTCGTATTGATCACTTTGGCCGCAATCCTCTCATGGTGGATGTCAGGCCCGTCGAAGGGAGTCCTCACGGAGTGGCAAGCAAGTCGTGTCAAGTTGGGCATGACACCAGACGAAGTGCGAGCGATCACAGTTAAACTCAAATCGAGTATGTCGCTGTTGTCCGATCCTTCAATGCGGGTTGCCATCTAGACAGAAATGTCCTTAGTTTGGCGGAACTAGACTCCGAGCTGGACACGATGTCCAAAACTAATTCCAACCTGGATGAATACGCTCACTTGAGCAGTTTGAGTCGCGCGGGGCTGATAGACGGTGGTCGAGGGAGGAGAGGCGCGGAGCGGATTGTGGTGCCCCTTGGAGATCGAATAGGCGATTGACGTGCTCGAAGTGATGCTCACGAAACATGTTGGGTTGGGCGTGCAAAGTTGCGAGCTACTACTAAGCCGGGGCGTAGTCGCACCCACATAAATCAGCGAGCTATTTCGGCGAAGTCTTATCCAAGGCGGCGATTTTGGCGTTAATTTTGGCGGCCGCGTTTTCGTCCTGCCAATGGATCGCGTGATTGTGGCGGGCGGCGATAGCGGCGGCGCGGAGCTCAGCGGCATGGCGGTGAAGGGCGGCTGCTCGATCGGGTGCGGCATGGACGCGGAGCAATAAGCCCCGATGGCGGCGCTCGGAGTGATGACCCACTAAGATCGGCTGACCAAAAGGGACAAGATTCGATTGCTTTACCTCCCGCCAAGTGGGCTTGCGCGGAGCTCAGGCAGGGCGATGGCCCTCGGCTTGGATCCTCTTCGAGGGGTAGGGCCGCGCGCACGCATCACGAACTCGCATTTCCGACGCCATGATTTGTTTTGAAAACAGCAGCAGGAATCTCGCTTTTTCTTGCTCACCGAGTTGACCGCCAAAGAGTCCTCCTGAGAGCGTTGATTCAATCGCCACAACTGCAGCAACATATAAGGACAAATTAATCCGAGCTCACTTTTGGGCAGGCCACAGACAGGATTCGCTGGAGCTGATTGTTGCCGAATGCCGGGTCACCGTCGTTCATGTTGGCGTGAAGAGAAATTGGTAAAGCAAGCTGCTGCTTCTCTTCGGTAGTCAACCAAAAACGAGGAATGGAACGATGAAAGCTACTCGATTGACCACTGGCGAAAACTCTACTTCAGACCTAACTGGGGCCTTTCCTAATGAACGTTCGGCCGATCAACGTCGGAAGATTGGTGAAATGGCATTGACTCAAGCTGCTTTGCTGGCGCCACAAGGTGAAGTGGTTCTGCATGACATTGAAGGCCAAAATCATGAGGCACTTACCGACGACATGAGCATCGCCGCCTCCACTAGGGTGGCAATCATCACTAATCCACCGAGTGATCCTCAAAAGCTCCGTGAGGTGCTGGAGAATCTGCAACAAAATGGAGCGACTAGCGTCCTCTACGAGCCCGAATTCACGAACTCGGCTGTTTGGTTGGAAACTCTGACTTTGGCAACAGTCTGTGTCCTGTCGTCACCACGTCTTGCCGAGATGACCGTTGAGTCCGATCTGGCCATGGGACTATATGGATTGTCTCTTCGCGGTGTGAACGGCCCGCTCTTGGTCGTTATCTCGGAGACGGGCATCGTCACGGCACTCCATCGAGGCGAATGGCTGGTCGAACGTCCTCGAACCAGTCTCTCGAAATCACCCCAGATGGCACAATTGACGCAAGGCGCATTGCTGGGCGCGCTTGCTGCCGCACTTTCCGAGGCCAACGAAGGTGAACTCTTGCTTGCAGCAGCAAAGAAGGCCGCTTTGTCGATGTCCATGGTAGAAGCCGGACAGTCGCCAAGTTCCTGGCTGGCGATCGAGGAATTCGACGCGGAACACCCGTGGGAGCGACTGCAACGAACAACCGAAGGGGCGCACTCTCCGCGGTGGAGGATGGTGATTGCGATTGGGCTGATTCTGGGTACGACGATTTCCATGGCCCTTTCGCTTGGCGACGTCTTGAGTTAGCTCAATCGATCCCCGAAACGAAGACTCGAGCCGCTCCCTTGATGACTGGAGCGGCTTTTTTGTTTCTTGGCCGTCGAAAAGCATAAGCATGAATTACTAACGAAATTCCCTTGCCGACTTGCTGCCCTTCCGTCGTTCATCTTCACAGTCGCCTGAAGCGTTTCAAGCGACGGCTCATTTTGAATCGATGGGAGGATGAGGTCATGTCTAAGTTTTTGGATTCCCGGCCGCCGCTGGAAATGGAACCAGCGCCGCCAACGGTCGCGACTGTCGCAGCTCGTTCCGAAGAACTGGCTACCGAACAGAGTCGCCAGTTCGCTCTCGAAAATGAAGAGCGTCAGCGCAAAGCCGCTGAAGAACTTGCGCGCCTGCAGGCGCTCGCGCGCCACGACTAGTCGGATAGAGAAACTAAGCTCACGGCGCCCGCCATTTTGCCGGCGCCGTTTTTCTAGGCGCTGGCATTTTTGAAAGTTGCACCATGCCCCAGGCTCTTTCTCATGAGATCGTTTTCGCCATGCCTCCCTGGCATAAAATGCACCGGCAACTGCCTTTCGCCCAAAATCAGGTTGCGATAGGCGGCTTTCGGCGGCTTGAAACGCCGACGGGCGTACAGTTTCTGATCGATGACATTGAGATTTCTGTTCCTCCTCGGGCCGGCGAAGGCCGTCGGTTTCCTGATGGCGCACTGATCGTCGCGATGCAGCCGCGTGCTCAATGGTGCGCAGCTAAAGAAGTCCTTGCCGAACTGCGACTACGCCCTCATGACCCCGTTGTGATTCTCTCCTTGACCTCAGACGATCCTGGGCTCTGGGATGCATGCGTACAGGATCGAGGCCGGACGAGTGAGATCGATGAGATTCGCGTGGTGGAGCCGGGGATGCCCCACATTCGCCGGTTTGATGCCGTAACGACAGCGCCAGCGAGGAATCAACGCTGGAGCCGGACGATCGGCGGCCTCGGCAGTCTGAAGACCTGGTCGAAACTACGTAACTCGCATGTCGTACTTGTTGGCTGTGGAGGCAATGGCTCGCAATTCGCATTCCAGCTTGCTTGCATGGGTGTGGGTCGAATGACGATTGTCGAGCATGACACACTAGGCCTCGAAAACCTCGACCGCATGCCGGGAGTCGTCTTGGCGGACGTCGGGAAAAATAAAGGCGTTGTGCTCGCCAAAAAACTAATCGCCCTGCGCCCTGACATCGCTATACGTTGCATCAAGCAGCCACTTCTCGAATGCCTCGATCATCTAAAGAGTCCGGCAGACCTTCTAGTAACTTGCGTAGACGATGACGCCGCGCGGCTCGCTGCATCCTGGCTCTCGCGTCAACGCTTATGGCCGCATCTCGATGTCGCCACTAGCATTCAGCGTACCGAAGGCCAGGGACTCAGCAAAACAGGAGATTGCCGCTTGCTGCTTCCGCGCCAAGGCTGCGTTGCTTGTATCGGGGGGCTCGATGATCCGGAGCGGTGTCTCTACGAAATCGCCGCACCGCCCGGCGTAATGCACCGCGGCGAGCCAACGGTCTGGGCTTCGCAAAGAGCGGGAAGCCTAGTTTCACTCAACGGGCTGGTCGTTAGCGCCGCAGTCCAAGACTGGCTCGACTTCCTGGAAAGCAAGCTCCAAGGCTCAACCTGGCACCGCATCGCTTTGGGCGACCACGGCATCGTCTCCCGGCGCGAGCAGGTCACGGCTGCGTTAAACTGCCCTTACTGTCGCCGATAGACTTCGACGAAGGCGTGGCGTCGGACTGGCGATTGATACAGCCCGGCTGATATGGGGGCGACAAAAAAGCACAACGATGAGACGAGCAACGTGGGACTATTGAGCCTTCTTGAGAGTTTGACGACCGACGAACGCGTTGAGCGGGTCATCCAAACTCTGGCCGAACAGGCCATCGAAGATTGGGAGAGAATGCGCCAGGGAAAGGCGGTCGCCGGAAGCGAAAACCATGCTCTCGATGTTTACGTGCCTCCACATATTTCGATCCGCGTTAGGACAGGTGACGTTAGTGATACGGAGGAACGGGATAAGCTGAAGCAAGAGGAGCAGGACAACGTCGCCTCCACAACACCTCCGGGGTTCGAGCGGCTCGCGCGGGGCATCGACGATTTGATCGCCCATTACGTTATGGGAGAGGGTGGGCGAGTTATCCTTTACGAAGACGCGGGGGCGGGCAAGACCGTTTTCACCTGGAAACTGCGTGAAGCGCTCAGCCGCCTCGAAAAGCCTTGCTTGGCATTGCGCTTCGAAAAGCAGTGGGAAACGGACATCGAAGCTTATATCGCTGAAAAGCTAAAGGACGCGTGTAAATCCGAAAAATGTGATCCTACCGAGATCGCCCAGAAACTTCTCGAGGAGCGGCGAGTAGTTCTGATTTTTGATGCGGCGGACCAACAAGCAAGCGAGTTCCTGAAGAAGCAATTCCACGCTTCGATTTCTCATGAAAAACACCCACAGCTGGCCGCTCAGCTCCGGATCGTCGTAACGAGCCGCGCATTTCGTGTGCGGGAACAAGAGCACCACCTCTTTCAGGCAGCGCATTGGCAACATGCGTGCGCCGAGTTGTTCAATAAAATGCAGCAAGAGAATTTCAAGCACCAACTCTCGGAAAAGGCGAGGGCTCGGTGGTCCCGACTAGTTCCTAATGAAAAACAATTTGCAGATCAACTTCGATTTCCTGAAGTACTCAGAATGATTCGCGAGATCGTCGAGGATCCCGAATCGACGAAACGCGAACCGTTTCATCGCCGAGCTGATCTTTACCTCGAGGTCGCTGAAAGGCGTTTGAAGCGTACTTTCAAGAGCCCTGACTCGGAAGCCTCGGAAGCCCTAATTCCGGATCTGAAAAAGGCACTCGGATGTTTGGCGTTTGAAATGATGATCAAAATTCGGGAACGGTTCGGGTATGCTGCACCGGGTGACCTATCTAAGACAGTTCCTCAGGGTGCTTTCAAGCGATTTGCTCGTACCTACGATCGCGATCCGCTCTTCACCTCCTTCATCCAAAGGGACTGGCAGGCTTGCGAAGAGGTTCTTAGCCGGACCGAATTCACCGACCGTTCCCTTCATTCCATTCTGGAAATCGACTACAAGAAGAGTCACTTAAGTTTCCGTAGTCTCAAGATGCTTGAGTTCTTCGCCGGTTGGTATTTGGCGAATTTGACTTCCGAAGAAGATATCGCCGAACTTGAATCGCACGTCGGCGAGAGGGCATGGTATTGGCCATGGCGTTTCGCGATTGAGTTGGCTGGCTCTCCGGAGAAAGTCGAGCCTTTTGCAGCCCAAACGCTAACGCGTGCATTGGGGATTATTTTCTCACCGCCAAAAGGGAATTTGGTTCGTCCTACGGAACTCATGTACCGCGCGTGGACATTGTTTCAGGAAACGATGCAAACGGAACTAAAGGCGGGTGGCGAAAGAGTCATTGCCTCTTTTCAGTCCCAATTTTTCCAAGTCCTTCAAGCAGGCGATGTAATGACAACCGCCCGCGTCGCGGCGCAGCTTCTTCCTGACTTTGCCCTTCGCGAGATTATCCAAGACGACACCCGTCTCGCCAAATTGTTGCCGGAGAGCGAAAAGGAAGTGGCTTTCGTTCGTTGCCCACCATCAGGCAATTCGGGCATCTTCTGGATGGGAGGGTCTACGCATTACCAAGACGCTTATGACGGCGCGCGTCCGCGGCATCCGGTCCGCCTCGCACCTTTTTGGATGCAATCGACTTCGGTAACCGTGGAGCAATACACTCTTTTCGATCCAGCATTTGCAAAATCGCCCAAGAATCAGGAATTTTTTGAGTTGTACGCCAAGGAACCAGATTGTCCTATTATTCTAACCAACTGGTTTGATGCGACGATGTTTTCGATCTGGACAGGAAACTCACTTCCAACTGAAGCTCAGCATGCATTCGCTGAGAGTGCGAGCCAAGATGGCGAAGACAAGTTGGGTGGTAATTCCAATTCCAGTGGGCCATTTGATCATCCGAAAAGTCATGCCGCCAAACTTAGTAGCATAGAACCGTACCAAGAGAAGGCGCCAGAAGGAAAGCGGATCGAAAATCAGTACGTTTATGCAGGGACCTCGCTTCCAGTACGTTGGGACGCGAAACGACGAAATGAGAGCAAGCTGGCGGAAGCCCAAAAGCCACCACCGCTCGTACCCAATGCCTGGGGGCTTTGGCAAATGAATGGCAATGTTGCGGAGTGGTGCAGCACGGAGTTTGATAAAAATACCTACGCTATGCGGGCTGCAGAGATATTGTCGCTTGCGGAAGGCACTTCGATCGCCGAAATTGAGCAGAGGCTTATTAAGGCTCCATTGGCAGGAATCAAGATACTGAACGAGACTTTCATCACTAGCGCCGATGCGTATCGCATATTTCGCGGCAGAAGCTGGGGCAACGTCGGTCACGACCGCCATGACAGCGCCCGCGGACACCACCCGCCTGATGCTCACAACTTCTTCATCAGCTTTCGATTGTGTCGCTGCCTTCCCTCGCCGCAGCCGTCCTGAATTCGTACTCTGTATTTCTGCCTTCCGGATTTCTGGTATCGTTGGCTCGGGCGACGCCGAAGTGGGTTTGAGACCAGTTTCGCGGCTTAGATGACGTTGGACTGCGAGTTCGGTTTCGGTCTAAATGACTTGCGAGGCTTGTAGATCCCGAGCTTTTCTTGTGCTCGTTTCCATATCGTGCCAACGGTACGCGGGCTGATACCTAAGTTTTCCGCAATCGCATTCAGACTTAGGCCATTTTCCTTTAGCTCATACACTTGCCTCTCATCATTCTCAAGTTGCGCGCTAGTTTCAGCTGTTTCCGATAGTTCCGCAAGCAAAACCGGCGAAAGGCTTTTGTCAACAAATTGTTCAAACTCGCTAACCTGCACGCCGCGATGCCCGGCCAGTTTCTTCTGTGCATCCCCAATTATCCAATTCAACTTATTCTTGATATATCCAAAGCCTGACGGATCAAAGGTAATCCTGCCCGTCGCATCTCGCGAAAGTCCGATGCTTTCAAGATGCTCAGCAATGTGGACATAGAGTTTGCCAACACATTCTTCTGCATCGGTCTGAGGTAGCCCCTTAGACATGGCGTAACGGACAAGGCTCGCTTCGTTCTTTTGAACCGAGCGGCGAATGGCCTCTTCGTACAGCGGCCGAAATTCAGTGCGAGTGGCCGCCTCACGAAGAAACTGAGCTAGCTCATCACGTTCCTGTCGTTTTTGGTGATACGCTTCGACGCTTAAGTCCTCATTGTCACACTCGTCGGAGTTGTTGAGTTGGCGCGTGAGCGAAATCTTCTGTGCTAACGCGGGCGCAATTACCCGTTCATACTGGTCGAACGCAACTGCGATGTACGACTTTCCCCGCTGGATTTGGCTAATGTCGAGCGGAAAAGCCGTACTCGTCACTTCGACCTCGTAGTCGCGTTGCCCAAGAATGCAACGCAGTTGCTCGCCGGCCAGTTCCTCAATTCGAGCCGATCGGACAATTACTTTCGCACGGGGTTTACCCGCATCCATCGGAAGATCGTCGAAAGTGTACTTGCCCTCACCGATGCCTTCCCTCGTGCCAGCCTGGACCACGATGAACCTCGTGTCGCACGCCTCCTCGCCATCGAAACGCGTGTACTTCAAGTCGATGGCTACGACATCGGAATTCGTTCCAGGCAGGAGCGGCGCTTCAACATACACCGTCGGAGGACCGCCTTCAGGGGTTTCAATGTTGGCTTCAAATCTCAGTCCGCTGACCGGCGACTCAACGCGATCATCGAGCGAGATGGAGAACGCTTGGGTGCGAGGGCTGAACGTGGCTTCTTTTCGAAGTGGTGAGTTCTCAGCGAGAATGGGGATGAACAGGGATCTTTCGACCAAGCGCCGGTCATCAAAGGGCGCAAAACTGTGCCAGATTCCAATTGGCTTGCGACCGGTGGGAAGATCGGTTTTAAGGCGATAGTGATCAGGTCCTGATTCTGGAGCAGGGATTAATTCGGCTGTGAAGTTTCGAGGTTCACTCTGCTCGCGAGCCAGTTCTAGTAGCAAACCGCGAGGCGTGTGGCGAACTTCCCGTACGACATAAGCCTGCGCATGGCGCACTTCGTCAATGACACCAAGCACAAATTCTCTTGCTGACGTACGCGTTGTCATCGTTCATTCCTCATAAAGCTATGATGCTGGTAAGAGCTTACCCAAACGGCTTGGGCGCTGCTCCTGGCGAATTCACATAAATAAACGACGCCGAAAGGCCATTCGGCAAAGGAAAATACGTTAAGCGTAAGTTATTTCGCTTTAAGCATTTAGATCGCTTTGACAAATCAGCCTTGATTTGCCCTTACCGTATTTCTTTCCCGATGCGTTCATCAAACTGCGGCTCTCGTTCCCGCAACCCAGATTCCCATCGCCATGAAAAGAACACACTTTTATCTTCCTGGACTCCGGTTGGAGTTAATTGAGCGGCCGCTACGGGTGGTTGCGCAAATCGCGGCCACCAATTGGCTTGGCGCGGAAGGAACGCTGGAAATCCTCTCGCAACCTCGGGATGCGAACCAATGGCCAACCGGACCGCCGAGGATCATCCATCGCCAGCACGTCGCCTTCCTTCGCAACGGAAATTGCAGACATGCCAGCCTAGGGCTTCCCGATCATCTTCCGTTTGAACTTTTACAGCAGTGTTATTTCCGAATCGCACCTACTAAACTCCGCACACCTAAACGGCAATGCGATTAGCACCAGAGGCGCAAGCATGAGTACGAATAAGCCCAGAAGCTCCCACGTAGAACCCCATGAGTCGGAGGACCCCACAACTGAAGAAGTTGCAGAGGCACTCCAACTGAAGGGAATCGTCCAACAAACCCTTTACAAGGGGCCAGACAAACTCCATCCCCTAGTTACCTACTTTCGAAAGCACGGCCAAGTACCAGAGGTCGCTGGGGTTAAAAACTTTGACGATTTGAAGAATAAACTAGCCAATCACAAGGGTGACGTTGTTTCAGCCAGGCGCGACGATGCAAACCTGATCAAAAGCCAATTGATAAACTTATCGCTAGCGCTTTTCGCGGGAGTGAAAGCTGCCGAAGCGATCAAGGCGGAAGCGTCATTCAGTGATCTCGAGGGCGAAGAGGTTAAGTACCTGACTCGATGCTTGGAGTACTTCGAACTCACTTGGGATTTGAAATCGCCCACAATTCCACTGGATAAGGCCACTGCCCTTGCTACGCCAGTTAGCGCAATTGATGCCGCGATAACATCTTGCTTTCAGTTGGAGCAAACCGGCAAGATCCCTACGTGGTTCAATGAATCGAACTACCTAACAGTGCGACGATTGCTTAGATACCTTTTGGGTCATGCCGAGACGGAGCATATCGATCCCGGTATCGGCAAGCCTACCGACTTTAACCGATTCGTAATACTGGGAGCCGGAAACGACGACGATGGCGCTACCTACGTAGTAGAAGCTCGCCGCTTCGCGGACGAGCCTTTTCCAAGTTTCTATTTGGATCCCATTTCACTGGGGGTCAGGTACTTAGATGCGTCATTTGTGGCCAGCATGCGTATTGCAGCGCGGGTTTGCAGAACTGAGTTATATCGTGAAATGAGCGCGACCAGGAATGCGAAATCATTAAGGATCAGTCCCCGCTTTGGCGAAACGCTGGCGATCGATGGTGGCTCCGCAGGGGGAATTATTGCGTGCGGAGCCATTGCGACTGCCTGGGGCGAACGCCTAAATCAACAATCCACTGCCACAATAACCATCAGCGCCCCTAATTCCGACGAGAACAATCGGGAAGAAACACTTTCGAAAAAGGCAATCGAAATTGGTGAGGTGAACAAAGGGACTATCCGCAACAAACTCGCTGCCGCTAAACGAGCGGGTTTGACTGACCTCCATTTTCACGAGAATCAAGAGATCGTGTTTGATCGAGCTCTAAGAATGACTGCCGTTAAGAGCCGACTGGAATCTGAATACCAAGGTATTCGATTTCATTTTCACCCGACTTCCGATTTCGGCGTCGGTGAGGGACGCTAAATGGGCCTCCTCACTCTCCTCCAATCCCTCACTTCCGACGAACGCGTCGAACGGGTCCTCGCCGCGCGGGCCGAGGCCGTCGCCAGGGCCTGGGCAGCGCGGCGTTCCGATCCGGAAGACAAAGATGCTCTCCACCACTTCATCGAGCCGCGATTCTTGGTGCGGAAGGAAGCGGGTAATGGCCCACGGAGCACGGCGGAGGAACAATTTCTCGATCAAAGCCAACTCGTACAGCTGGATGAAAAGTTAGCCAAGCAGTGGCGCGAAGCCTTTCAGCCGCTGGGAGGCACAACCGACGACGGGCCAACTCGGCTCGAAAAACTGCTTAAGCTCGCCGATCGCATCGTCATCACCGAAGATGCTGGCGCGGGAAAGTCGATCTTCACGCACTGGGCGATCGCTTGGCTAAGTACTGCGGATGCTTGGCGGCGAATGCATGAACGGGGCTTGCCCATTCTGGCGGTGCGATTTGAACGTCGCGACGAAAAATGGCCCCTCTCAGCGGATGACTATCGAACGGAGTTAGCACGTCACTTGGTCAAGCATTGCCAAGGCTACGAGCAGTGGCCGCCGCATAAAGCCATTCCCGAAGTCGCGCTAGAGGTCGTCGAGCAGGTTCTGCGCGATGGGCGAGTCGTCATCTTCTGTGACGCGCTCGACCAGATCATTGGCAAAGACGCCGCCAATCAACTGGATGCCTTTTGGAGCTTTGAGAGCCAGCTTCACCGTTCGTATCCAAGAGTTAAAGTCGTCGTCACGAGCCGATCTACTGCCGTTCAACAGCATGCGGATTCCTTTAAGGCGCCTTGGAAGCACGTCATGGTTGCTGGCTTCTCCGCCGTCGAGCAGGTGCGCTATCTGGCGGATTTGATTCCCTGGACAGAGCCGGAAAACGTGAATCTGACCGAGCAAAGAGCGGTCAGAATCCTGTCGCATGAGCGGCTATTTGGTGAATTCCACGCCGAGGTTGCCGACTTACTGCAGACACCCGTCATCTTGAGCATCGTCCGCAGCATCGCAAAGAGAGATGCCAACCACCGAGGAGAATTCCCCCACTTCAGCAATCGGGCCGATCTTTACTTCCAGGCGACGACTCGCCTTCTCAATCGCAATTTAGAGAAAGGAGTGCAGCTTTCTAGCACTGCAAAAGTCGAGTTGCGCGAAGCTCTCTCAGCAACGGCGATGGCGATGATGATCCTCGAAGCCGGCGGCTATGCCGTGCGCGGCGAACCGGAGATGGAGCGGCTTAGTAAGTTGGCCAAGTCCTACGTCTCACCCGAACTCAAAGCGAAATGGACCGACGTGTGGGAGAAGATGCAGCAGATCGCCGATGTTTCCCATCGCCTGATTCTCGAGGAAAAATCGAATGATTTTTTTGGCTGGAAACATAAGGGAATGATGGAATTCTACGCCGGGCTCTACTTGTCGAAGAATGATCTGCCTGCCTGGAAACAACCTGAGATCCGCCTAGAAGATCATCGCGAGAATGAACATCGGCTGACGGACTTGCTCGCGAAATCGCATTGGAACTGGGTAGTCCGATTCGCGATCGAATTGCCCCAGGCCGAGAACGAGGCGGCGCAGACTTTTGCGGACATTCCCACACTTCGTCGCACTCTGACTTCCCTCTTTGCGGCGCCAATCAAGGAAATCCGGCCCACAGAGTTAATGTACCGCGCCTGGGCGTTATTTCAGTTGAAGAACGAACAGCGCCCAAATTCCGCAAAGAAGTATCTAGTCGACCTTCAGTCCGAAGGCGCCAAGATCCTCGCTTCCTTCCAGCAACAATTCACCCAAATCCTCACCGACCCCGGGAACCCGCAGGCTTACCTCGCCGCGCAACTGGTTCCCTTTCATCGCCTCGAAGCGATGGTTGTTACTGGTCAACTCACGAGCGAGCAACTGAACCAATTGAGAAATGCCCAGCCCCAAGAATACCGCCAGCGGCTGCCTCTGGAGAAGTGCTTTGTGAAATGCCCCGCCACCGACGCAAACGGGTTTCTAATGGAAACATCGGGGCAAGAAGGCGAACGTGAACATCCGCATCGGGTGCAGCTTGACAGTTTTTGGATGGCGGCGACGCAGGTCACTCGCGAGCAATACAGGCTCTTTGAACCGAACCATGAAGCCTGGAGCGAAAAGCAACAAGATGAGCTAAAGAACAAAGGCGACCGCTGCCCGGTGATCAATGTTTCCTGGTACTCGGCGCTTATGTTTGCGCTCTATACAGGCAACAAATTGCCGAGCGAAGCCCAGTGGGAATATGCTTGCCGCGCGGGTTTGCCGGGCGATTACTGTCATGTTGTAGGCGAGGATGGTCAGCCTGTGGAAATCAAGAAAGAAACGCTCGATAGGGTTGCCTATTGGAAGAAGGGCTGGGGAATGGGGCCGCAGCCCGTTGCAATGAAAGACCTACGCCCAAACTTTTGGGGCATGTACGACATGCATGGCAACGTCTGGGAATGGGTCTTTGATTGGTATGCCCCCAAGTACTACGAGACGGAGGACGCCAAGCAAAAGAATCCGCCTGGCCCCAGCGCCGGCTCGTCGCGCGTGTTGCGGGGTGGTTCGTTCGTCGTCTACCGCGCTGACTTCTTGCGGTGTGCTTACCGCTTCGTCAACGAGCCTGGCCGCTTCTACCACTTCCTCGGCTTTCGTTTGTGTGGATTGTCGTTGGTATCCCCGCAGCCGTCCTGAAATCGTACTCTGTTAATCGGCATCGCCGGAATCCACTAAGTTCCAGGAGAAAACACGATGTCGGAGTCGGAAAGTATATCCGTGGACAATGCGGCGGCTTTTGCGGGTAATCTTATGCAGACACTTCTGCTCACGAGCAAAGTTACGGAGTCGGTACAGATGCTGATTTCGGAAACGGAGGATAGCTCAGTGGTCGACGATTTAGACCACGAAGAAATGGAGCGGAATGCCCAAGCACTTGGGGAGCACGTCTCCGCGATGGAACACACATTCGTGTCGATCCGAGCCAAACTCCTTACCGGAAAGATGCTATCCGAAACGGAGTTTTACCTGCAGCGAATTGTCCAAGTCGTGCCTTGGGTGGTCGAGGACTTCATTTGTCTGGGCGAGCTTACGGAGTACGAACGCTATTGCATGATGTACTATGAAGATGCCGAGTCAAATGGCGTCATCAATACGAAGCATCATGAAAGGCTGCTGCACCGCAATGGAGGTCGACCGATCGTGCTGTTTCGATTATCAACTTCGAAAGTCTGCATCGCGAACCTTAGCCAAGAGCAGATCCGCTTCTGGCACAAATATTTTCAGAGGTGGACCTCAAAAATGAGGCAGGTGTTATGCTCAGAAAAACACCAACTACGGAAGGGTCCAGAGGATGTCGAAGGCACGGAAGTCTGCCATGTCGCCGAAGGGGCGGGTGGGAACCAAGCGCAAGCGGCACAGCGCGAGCTTCAAAGCGCAGGTCGCGATTGCGGCGTTGAATCAAACCACCACGGGCGGCGAACTGGGTTC
>JBKJSI010000737.1:0-2888 GCA_046595915.1 Pirellulaceae bacterium | reverse complement strand
TCAAGCTCGCGTCAACATCAATAACTCTTCATTGACAAACCACTTACGTCACGAAAATAAATAGAACATGGCGCTGTCCAGCTAGGAAGTCGCAGGCGAGCCAGGTTCCGAGGGGGACGGCGAGTGCGCCGACGAACGCGCCGAGGAACATGGCTAGGAAATAGTAGAAATCATCGCGCGCTTCGAAGTTGAGTTTGCGTTCGTTGGCGATGTGGACTAGGGCGATGGTGCTGATCAGAAGTGAGAGCAAGGATTCGATTGTCAGGATGGCGATGGCGGCGAGGCAGACCCAAGTTTTCGGACGTTGCAGTACGACGAGGGGCTGCGTTTTAGGTGAGCGCCAGAGAATGATGATGACCGCAACTAAGGCAATGAGCACCTGGCCGGCAAGGAATGTCAGTGTTTTGAATACTACTGCGGCTTCGTCGTCTTGATGCGAGGCTGCATTTTGGGCGGCGAGCCAGAGGGTTGCGAGGCCGGGTGGGACGGAGGCGACGAGTAGCCAGCATCGCCACGTGGGGTAGGAGTAGAAGCGGCGATCGTCCCATGGCGCCAGGTTGGCGATGGTGGTTTGCGACGGTGATTGGTAGGGGTTTTCTGGAAGCATATTGAATACTTGGACTGGCTAAGCCAAAACCCAGAAAATACAAGAAATCTCACACGGAGGCGCGGAGACACGGAGAAGGCCACTCGTCTTCAGTCGATTATTGATTCGCAAGTAATGAGAACGAGTTCGAATAGGAAAGTCCTCGCGCCAGAGCAAGAAGTGGATGGTTAGTAACGCATTGTTCTTTTGCGTGAATGAGGGGTATTGGACTATACTTGTAGTTGGAATTGAATCCGGTTGACCGCTATCGTTTTGAGGCGTCGCGATGCCGCTGCATGATTGGACTAAAACACCGTCGGGTCTTTATCACGATTTTCATCAGACGTGGACGATCTACATTAAGAATGCACTGAACTTGGGCCTGTTGCCGGAGGAGTATTCGGCGTTTGTTGAGCAGCGATCCAAATCGCGCGTAGCAGACGTCCTTACGATTGAAGGTGGTGAGTCAACTTCTGGACCCAATTCCGGGCTAGGAAATGTAAAAACGGCTACGCTTCTTCGAGAGGCGCCGCAAACTTCGTTGTCATATCAGTCTGCCAATAACTTTTATGCGACGCGGGCCAATCGCATTGTCATCACACATCACTTGGGAAGAGTCGTCGCGGTGATTGAGGTCGTCTCGCCAGGCAATAAGGATAGCCAAAGAGCAAGCCGCGAGTTTGTGAATAAGACGCTTGAGTATTTGAGCGCCGGTGTTCATGTATCGATCGTCGACCCCTTTCCTCCGTCTTCGCGAGACCCGCAGGGAATGCATAAGCTTATCTGGGCTGAAATTGCAGACGACTTATTCGCCTTCCCTTCAGGTAAAGATCGGTTGATCGCAGCATATGAAGCGGGCGCCGAAGTGAGGGCCTTTGTTGAGCCGATGGCCGTGGGAGCCGCGTTGCCCGATCTGCCTGTATTTATCGAAACGGGAGTCCATGTCAAAGCACCGCTAGAATCGACTTATATGACGGCATGGGAGGTTACTCCCAATCGTATGAAGGAAGCGGTGTTGACGGGGAAGTTGCCGGAGTGATTATTCATCGCCAGTGCGATTTCTCGCTCGTAATCTTTGGATGGGGCGATTGAGTGGTTCGTCTTCTGGTTTATGGGGTCTGCCGGTTGCGTCGAGCCAGAGGCCGCGGGCGAGGAGCACGATCAGCCAAAGTCCGACAGCGCCGAAACTTAGGCCGAAGCCCCAAGGGACAAAAAAGAGAGTCGGAGGTAGATTCAGCAGCCAATCGGAGACGCCGACTCCAGGTGTGCAGAAGCTCATGAATGCAGAGGTCGCCGCGAGCAAAGAGAGCATCCATAAAGCGCCTAGAAAAGTAGTTTGCTTTGCCTCTGCAGGGCTTCGCCAAGTGAAGAGTATTACGGCAATGGAGGCGACCCATGTGATTGAAAAAACGACCAGGAGAATCGAGAAGAAATAGCCGACGAAGTAAATCTCTCTATACGAGAATGCGAGTTCGCCTGCAAAATAGCCGACTACCAATAGCGGCACGCAAGACGCGACTAATAGCCAAAAGCGCCACGTGGGGTATTTGCGAAAGAGCCGATCGTTGCCCGTTGGATCGGAGTCAGGCGTCGCGTCTTGCTCGGGCGATTGATAGGGATTTTCGGTGGGCATGGCTTAGCTGTTGTCGCCGCCCCTTTTCTTGGCTTGCAGGCGCGGAATGGGCCTGATGATGGTTTCGGGGTCAGCTGATTTAGGTAATCCTTCGAGTGCGTCACGCCATAGGTTGTAGGCGAGTCGAATGGTCAAAATCGTGCAGATGATTCCGACGATGACTCCGATGGCGATGCTCACCAAGATGCCGGTGCCAGCCTTATTTTGATCACCTTCCCAGTACCCGTACGACCATGAACCGCCGCCAGCAGCAATGGGAGTACAAGTACAAAAGAATGCGGATGGAACGGCGATGAGCGACAGCATGGCCAAGCCCACATGTAGATAGCCGCGGCGGTTGCTGAGTTGACTGGCCGATAGCGATTGCGAATTCCAGTTTCCGAGAATAAGCACTATCGACATACTGCCTAACAGTAGGACGATTGCAGCGAGCATTAGCGGAATTATGACGTCGCCGATACTCTCTTTACTTCTCATGACAAGGAAAAGGACGAAGAGCGCCCAAATGATTGCGGGTAGTCCAATTAGCGCTAGAACCCACAATCGCCAGGTTGAGCGGCGACGAATGGTGGAGTCCTCCGCAACAAGGGTGGGCGTCGACTCGACTTCCGGTGATTGATAGGGGTTTTCGGTGGGCATGGCAGTATTGTAGCTTGTCCAGCGTCCTTC
>JBKJSI010000520.1:0-10034 GCA_046595915.1 Pirellulaceae bacterium | reverse complement strand
TCAAAAGCCTCCTTCACGGATCGATCGTCATAACCGGCCCCACTGACGATTGCCGCCGCTCGGGATAGAATGCGATCCAAAGAATTCGGTGCTTCAAACCGTTGGCAGAACTCGACTTCAAACCGATTCATCCGACCCAGGTAGAACCTCTCCATGAGCGACGTTTTTGATCCTTTCTCGGCTCGCGACACCTTCTCCGCCGCTGCTGGCAAATTCGGCATCTATCGACTCTCTAAACTTGAAGAGCAGGGACTCGGGACAATATCGAAGCTCCCCTTTTCGATCCGCGTGCTGCTCGAATCGCTGCTTCGCAACTGTGATGAGTATGTCGTCACCAAAGAGGACGTCAAAAACCTGACGAGCTGGAAAGCTGAAGCGCCTGCCAAGGTCGAGATTCCTTTCAAGCCTGCCCGCGTCGTTCTACAAGACTTTACTGGCGTCCCCTGCGTCGTTGACTTAGCCGCAATGCGCGCCGCGATGAAGCGTCTCGGCGGTGATCCGAAGAAAATCAATCCACTGATTCCCGCTGATTTGGTGATCGATCACTCGGTGCAGGTCGATCACTTTGGCACGGCCCAGTCGCTTGGCCAGAATGTCGAACTCGAATTCGGCCGCAACCGCGAGCGCTATGAATTCCTTCGCTGGGGGCAAAAGGCGTTTAACAATTTCCGCGTCGTGCCGCCCAATGTTGGCATCGTACATCAGGTTAATCTCGAATACCTCGCCAAGTGCGTCTTCACCGGCAGCGATAAGCTCGGCAAAGTTGCTTACCCCGATTCGCTCGTCGGCACCGATAGCCATACGACGATGATCAATGGCCTCGGCGTCGTGGGCTGGGGCGTTGGCGGCATCGAAGCGGAAGCCGTCATGCTCGGCCAGCCTCTCTATATGCTCATGCCCGAAGTCGTCGGCTTTGAACTCACCGGCGAGCTCAAGCCAGGCGTTACTGCGACCGACCTCGTGCTCACCGTCACGCAAGCCCTCCGCAAAGTTGGCGTCGTCGACAAGTTCGTCGAATTCTTTGGCGGCGGCGTTAGCCGCATGTCGCTCGCTGATCGCGCAACGATCGCCAACATGGCGCCCGAGTATGGCGCCACGATGGGTTACTTCCCTGTCGATACCGAAACGCTCAACTACATGCGTCGCACGGGCCGCACGGCCGATGAAGTCGATCTCGTCGAGCGTTACTTCAAAGAGCAAGGCTTCTTCCGAACCGATGCCAGCCCCGCCACAGTCTATACCAAGACGGTGTCACTCGATTTGGGAACGGTCGAACCATCACTCGCAGGCCCCAAGCGCCCGCAAGATCGCGTGCCGCTCTCGGCGATGAAAAAGACTTGGCAAACCGCGCTCAAAGCACCGGTCGCCGAGCGTGGTTTTCAACTCGATGATGCCGCCCTCCTTCGCAAAGGCACCGTGAAGAACAATGGCCACACTTCGAAGATCGGCCATGGCGCGGTCGTCATCGCAGCGATCACGAGTTGCACGAATACGAGTAATCCAAGCGTAATGCTCGCCGCTGGCCTGCTTGCCAAGAACGCAGTCGAAAAGGGCCTCCGAGTTCCGCACCATGTGAAGACGAGCCTCGCTCCTGGCTCGCGAGTCGTTACCGACTATTTCGAAAAAGCGGGCGTCGCCGATGCCCTTGATACGCTCGGCTTCCAAACCGTCGGTTACGGCTGCACGACCTGCATCGGTAACAGCGGACCGCTACCTGATAACGTTGCCGCCGCCGTGCAAGAAGGTGATCTGGTAGCCTCCAGCGTACTTAGCGGCAATCGCAACTTTGAAGGCCGTGTTAACCCACTGGTGAAGGCAAACTACCTCGCCAGCCCGCCGCTCGTCGTTGCCTACGCCCTCGCCGGGACCACTGATATCGATCTCACGACCGAACCGCTCGGCCAAGGCAAAGCGGGCCCAGTTTACCTCAAGGATATCTGGCCTACGCCGCAAGAGGTCGCCAAGATCGTCAATGACTCAGTGCTGCCCGAGATGTTCATCAAGCAATATGGCGAAGCGATGTCAGGCAACGCCGAGTGGAATGCCATCAAAGTGGCAGAGGGCGATCTCTATGCCTGGGAAGACGCGAGCACTTACATCCAAGAGCCGCCCTTCCTCGCCGACCTCACCGTCGACATCAAGCCGGTCGCTCCAATCAAGGGCGCCCGCTGCCTCGCCGTTCTCGGAGACAGCGTCACGACCGACCACATCTCGCCTGCGGGCAACATCGCCAAGAATAGCCCTGCCGGAAAATTCCTGTTGGACCACGGCGTTGGCGCCTTCGATTTCAATAGCTATGGCGCGCGTCGCGGTAACGACCGCGTTATGGTGCGCGGCACGTTTGCCAATATTCGCATCCGCAACTTCCTCGCTCCGGGGACCGAAGGCGGCGTTACTCGCTGCCTCGCGCCCGGCGCCGATGCGACCGAAGTGACGCCGATCTACGACGCCGCTATGAAATACAAAGCGGCGGGCATTCCCACCATCATTCTCGCAGGCGCAGAATACGGTACCGGCTCGTCGCGCGACTGGGCCGCCAAAGGCACGAACCTGCTTGGCGTTCGCGCTGTCATCACCCAGAGTTTCGAGCGCATTCACCGCTCGAACCTCGTGAACATGGGCGTGTTGCCGCTGCAATTCAAAGAAGGCGAGACTTGGAAATCCCTTGGCCTCACCGGCGAAGAGGTTTTCGATATTTTGGCCCTCGACTCGCTGAAGCCAAGAAGCGTGGTCACGGTGCATGCGACATCCGCCGATGGCAAAACCAAAGCCTTTGAGGCGAATGTGCGAATCGACACGCCGGTCGAGATGGACTACTACCTCAACGGCGGAATTCTGCAAACGGTCGTACGAAAGCTACTTTCGGAGAAGTAAAACGTGCTCAGGGCCTATTACGATTACCACGAATGGGCCACTGGACGCTTGCTTCGGCTCTGCGACGGCCTGACTGACACTCAACTCGATGCGCCGCGCGAGATGGGCCCTGGCTCTCTTCGCACAACCGTCTTTCACATCCTCGCCGCCGAACAGTTTTGGATGAAACGCTGGAAGGGAATTCCCCCCGGCGCTTTTCCAATGGACCCCAACGGGATCAGCATCCCCGAACTCGAATCTGGTTTTGCAGCCGCCGCCGATGAACGTCGCAGCTTCATGGAGCTCGAAGCGAAGACTGACTACGCTCGCCTCGTTCGATATACTCATGCGAATGGGGTCGCCTACGAACAAAAAATTGGCGAGCTCCTTTTGCATGTCTGCAATCATGCAATTCACCATCGCGCGCAGGCGCTGAACTTTCTCAAAGGCTTCGAACGCACCGTTGCAGGGGGCCTCGACTACTCCTTCTGTAAGCTCGCGCGTCCGTCGACGCCTCAGAGACCCGAAACAACTGCCGCTATGCGGGAATATGGCCTAGAAGTGGATGGTCCACCGACGGCTCAAGTTCCATTCGAAAAATCGCGAATACAAAGCTACTTTGCTTACGGCGATTGGGCTCTGAGCCAGTTGGTTGAGTCCGCCCGCAAATTTCCCAGCGAAAAACTCGCCGCTTGGCTAGACACCTCGTTCAACATGGGCGCCGACACACCGCGAAAATCGTTCTTGCATCTGCTCGATGCCGAAACCTGGTGGTATAGCAATTGGACGATCGGCCCAACCGAATCGGAAGAATTACCGGAAGCAACCTCTCTGGACACATTTGAAAAAGCGTGGAGTGAAAATGCCATCAAACGAAATGAGTTTGTGGCGAGACAAGATAAACTCACGGCCCAACGAGTCATCACGGCGGCCGTGCATGGGCTGTTCATTGACCTCAGAGCGGTCGAATCGATGCTCCAGCTCTGCTGCCACGGTACGCACCACCGCGCCCAAATACTCAACATGCTCCGCCAAGCCGGCGCGGACTTGCCAAAAATCGACTATGTCGTCTGGCTACGATTGCAGTGACGGTGGAGATTACCTACCCGCTAACCGACTTTGCCTTTCCCGCCGCACTTCGTTCAGACCACCATCGCTTAAGGCCCAACAACTGCGCCTTCGGCGAAAGCATCGTATAGTGCGAACACCGATGACTCGTGGCCACTCGCGTCATCCACGGTTTCTTGGCGTCGAAGTAATCAGGCCCTAAATCGATCGTATGGTCGCCCCGCTCCGCCGCATCCTTGAAACTCAAATATTGAATATGCCGCCCAATGCCGAGCTCTTTCATTTCGGCATCAAAGCCCATGCGGATGCCATTCACATATCCGGCATGATGGTAGTTGTACATAAACGCCGCCGGGCGATCGTTGAGCCGCAGTAACGTCAAGTCGAGCATCCCTAGCCGCGCGGCCAGTTCATGCACCGCGCGAAAAAAGGGCGCCACACTCACATGGCACAGTGTGGTGCCATCGGTCGAATCGCCTTGCCATCCCCGGCCAGCCACATTGACCACCTGATCAAACAAATCCCAACGCGGATCATCGTCGCCCGCAATTTCTCCATGCGGCCGATAGCGAATAAACTCCGGCGCATAGCCCGCCTCAATCTTCTTCTCCGCCCGGCGGATGTTCTCGCGAAACTTCGACGACCGCGCTAACCAATATTCATCCCAGCTCACGCCAAACTCAATTAGCGCAATCTCTTTCCAAGTGCTTTCAACCGGTCGAAAGTCCGCCTCGCGCATCGCCGCCGCCGTTCGGCCAAAGTCAACAACTTCCTTGTCGATCCAGCGCGGTTCAATCACATCCCAGTCACGGTCTGCGTCGCGAAGATAACGAAAGACTTCGTACAGCGTGCTCGCCGGACTCGGCCCAATCGGCCCAAAAAAAGAACCCCAATCTTGTAGCGGATAAGTCAGCACTCGCACCGAACCTAGCTTTGTCGGCTCGCGCCGCACAACCAGCGGCATGATTCCGGTGATCTCGGTTCCCCGGTAAACCAGGAACACTCGCAGCTTTTGTGGCGGTAACTCAGGAGCCCGTCCAAACGTCTCCCAATAAAGCTGCAACCAGTCCAGCGTTTGAAACAAACTCGCCCTGCGCGTCTTGGAATGAAGTAACTTCCAAGGCAGCCGAAACTCCTCGAGTTCGTCGATCTGGTTGATCTCGAGGATTTGATACATGGTAAAAACGCAATCTGAAGAATGGCTTAAGCTAGCTAAAGAAGTCGACGCCCGCCTATCCCAACCCGAAGCGTTAGGATTGGATCAAATTCAGCAAACGGCGCCTTTTCCACCACAGTGGGTTCAATAAAAGCCCGCTCCGGCACGTCTAAACTCTTGGTCATTCCTGGCAAATGTCGATTTCCAACGGGCGGCCAGTTCAGCAGCCAACCATTCGGGAGACCCCCATGGGTACGATTTTGCGGGTTCTAAGGACAATCGCCGCCTCCGCCGCCATCCTCGGCCTGTCCATGTTCCCCCACGATTCAATAGCCAAGGCCCCCAAAGACGGCGCCACTTCCGTCCCCACCGCTGCTGAGGCCGATCGCCTCCTTAAGTCCGAAACGTCAGCTTCAAAGGCCCCGCCCTCCGGAATCGTCGACGACACCGCCTTCATCCGCCGCGCAACGCTCGACCTCTTGGGCCGCTCACCAACTCCCGAAGAAGTCACCTCCTTCGTTCTCGACCCCGCCAAAGGCAAACGCGCCCGTCTTGTCGACACGCTTCTCGCCGATCCCCAGTTCGGCGAAAACTGGGGCCGCTATTTCCGCGATGTGATTCTCTATCGCAAAAGCGAAGACCGCGCACTCCTCGCCGCGAAAGCCATCGAGTCTTATCTCGAAACCGCCATTAACGAAAACCGCTCCTGGGACAAAATCGCGACCGCTTTTATTACTGCCGAAGGCAATGTCGCGGAAAAAGGTGAAACCGGCATCATCTTCGCCCAACAAGGCCGCCCCGAAGAAACGGTCGCCGAAATCTCCCGCATCTTCATGGGCGTGCAAATCCAATGCGCCCAGTGCCACGATCACCCCACCGATCGCTGGAAGCGCGAGCAGTTCCATGAGCTAGCCGCCTTCTTCCCCCGCGTCGCCGTGCGACCCGTTCGCGACGCCGGACCAAGAGCCTTCCAAGTCGTCGCCGATGACATGCCGATGCCCGCTCGCCGCGAAAATGCCGCCAACCGCTTCCGAGGCAGTGCGCAGCACTACATGCCCAACCTCCAAGACCCACAAGACAAGGGCACGATCATGTCGCCCGTCTTCTTTGCCACCGGCGACAAGCTCACCACCGACGCCAAGGACGAAACGCGCCGCGCCTCGCTCGCCAAATGGATCACCGCCCCCAACAACGAATGGTTCAGCAAAGCGATCGTCAACCGCCTCTGGGGCGAACTGATCGGCGAAGGCTTCTTTGAACCCCTCGACGACCTTGGACCCGATCGTACTCCCTCCGCCCCACAAACACTCGACTACCTCGCCAAAAACTTCGTCAACGGCGGGCATGATCTCAAAAACCTCTTCCGCGTGATCATGTCGACCGAAGCCTATCAACACCAGGTGCGCCCGCGCCGCAATCCCGATGAAACGCCCTTCGTCGCCAGCGCCGCCCAGCGCCTCCGCTCCGATCAACTCTTCACCAATCTCCAGAACGTCCTCGGCCTCCCCGATCAACTCAGTCCACCGCGCGGCGAAATGGCCAAAGGCGCCGCCGCAGGCGCAGGCCCCGCCCGTCGCTTCGCAGGCGACCTCCGCTTTCAATTTCAACAAACCTTCGGCTACGACCCCAGCGACCGCCGCGACGAGGTAAGCACCTCGATCCCCCAAGCCCTCGCCATGATGAACGCCCCCTACATCAATAACGCCGCCGCCGCGAGACCGGGCACTCGCCTAGGAAAACTCCTCACCGAAATCACCGACGACAAAACACTCATCGGCGAACTCTACCTATTAACACTCGCCCGCGAACCGACGCCCGAAGAAACCAAAACCTGCCTGAACTACCTCAGCAAAACCAAAAACAAAAACGAAGCCTACGAAGACATCTTGTGGTCACTCATCAACACCACCGAATTCCGCTACCGCAATTAGCAAAAAGTTGGAGTACCGCCTTTAGGCGGCAAGTAGTGCGACGACGACCGCACTCCGAAGACCGGCTAAAGCCGGAACTCCCACAATGAAATTGATCGACATAGTGTGCCACTGCTGGCTTGCCCAGCAGTGCGAAGTGCGAGTGAGGCCGACAATCAGAAAATTCCTCTCCACCGAGACCAATTCCATGAACACCCTCCACACCACTGACATCCAAATCGCCCACCGCGAAGTCATCTCCCGCCGCTCCCTCCTGCGTACTCTTAGCCTCGGAGCCGCCGCAGCCAGCGGAGCATCGATCGCCCTCTCCTGGAAAGACGCCGTCGCCCTAGAGGCCCAAGAACTCACGAAAAAAGGCCTCTCCTGCATCCTCCTCTGGATGCAAGGCGGCCCCAGCCAATTCGAAACCTTCTCGCCCAAGCCCGGCCACGCCAACGGCGGCGAAACCAAAGCGATCAAAACGAATGTCGCCGGCATCGAAATCAGCGAACACCTGCCCGAGACCGCCAAAGTCGCCGATCACATGTGCATCATCCGCTCGATGACAAGCAAAGAGGGCAGCCACCCCCGCGCCAGCTACCTCATGCACACCGGCTACCTCCCTTCACCCAGCGTTAAGTATCCCTCGATCGGTTCGATCGTCTATCACGAACTCGGCGACGCCGCTGGCGAACTCCCCGGCTTCGTCCGCATCGGTCAAAGCCGCTTCGGCGACGGCGGCGGCCTCTTCGGCGTCGAGTACGATCCCTTCGTCGTTGGCGACGCCAAACGCCCACCCGCCAACACGACGGTCTACGGCGGCGACGACCGCTACAAACGCCGCCTCTCACTCCTCGGCAAACTCGAAGAGGGTTTTGCGAAAGAAGGCGGCAAACAAGAAGTCGAAGACCAGAAAAAAATCTACGCCAAAGCCTCGCGCCTCGTCCTCAGCCCCAAGATGGACGTCTTCGATCTCGACAAAGAACCCGCCAAAGCCCGCGAAGCCTACGGCGACTCCAACTTCGGCGCCGGCTGCCTCCTCGCCCGCCGCTTGGTCAGCAGCGGCGTCCCCTTCGTCGAAGTCAACCTCGGCAACTGGGACACGCACCAAGACAACTTCGCAAAGACAACCACGCTCTGCGGCGAAATGGACAAACCCTACGCCGCGCTCATCAAAGACCTAGCCCAACGCGGCATGCTCGATAAAACGCTAGTCGTCTGGATGGGCGAGTTCGGGCGCACCCCCAAGATCAACCCCAACACCGGCCGCGACCACTACCCCCGAGCCTTCAACGTCGCCCTCGCCGGCGGCGGAGTCAAAGGCGGCCAGATCATCGGTAAGACCGACGACGGCGGCAGCGACGTAAAAGACCGCCCGGTAGGCGTCAACGACCTACTAAAAACCATCTGCCACAGCCTCAACATCGACGCCACCAAAGAAAACATGAGCAGCATCGGCCGACCGATCAAGATCGTCGATGGCGGCGAGGTGGTGAAGGAAGTGTTTGCGTAATTTACAAATCGAAACGAAACGCCCCGGAGAGGAAGCTCGCGGGGCGATTTTCGTTGAAATTGCGGCTAGTTAAAAACTAGACAAAGCCATTTACTCCGCCGGATCTTCGATGAGTTCCTTCTGCGCGGCTTGGCGTAGTTTGCCGAGCGCCCGGGCTTCGATTTGACGAACGCGTTCTTTCGTCACCCCCATCTCTTCGCCGACTTCCTTGAGCGTGAGTGGCTCGTGATCGGTTTCGAGGCCGAAGCGGCGGATGATGATCTGCTGCTCCCGCTCGTCGAGCGACGACAGGATGCTGCGGACCTGTTTTTCACGCACTGACTGAGCCTTTTCTTGCTCATATTGATCCGTGTGCGTATCAGGCGCGAGTTGAAACAGTTCTTCGCCCGCCGTGCGAAAGCGATCGCGATGTTTGAACTCTTCCGGGATCGACCGGGCAAAGTTCTTCATGATCGCCCACGAGGCATACGTGCTGAACTTATTGCCGCGGGCATAGTCGAACTTCTCCGAAGCGCGGATGAGCGAAACGTTGCCGTCGCTCACGAGGCTAAAGAAGTCGTCGTGCGCCGAAGCATGCCGCTTGGCGATCGAAACCACCAATCGCAAGTTCGCTTGCACGATGCGATTCTTCACTTGATTGGCCGCTTCATAGCAGCGCTCGATTTCTTCCATGATCGAACCCCTCATCGTGCCTGCGGTGATCTTTTCACGAAGCTTCGAGGCCCGATACTTGAGATAGTTCATCTGCCGGAACAAGTGATATTCTTGCTCGCGCGTTAGCAGCGGCACTTCGTAAAGCGACGCCAAATAGGGCGGCAGACTCGCAGGCGCTCGCGCTTTGCGAGTAGCCGTCTCGTTGACCGGCATCGGCCCCATGATTTTCGATTCGGCGTCAGACTTCGCGAATTCATCGTTGGGGATGAAGTCGAGCTGTAGCTCCATAATGCGGTTGGCGCGCAATTCGTTGATCACGCGATAGATGCTGGTCCGTGTGCGCCGATACTTTTGTGCGAGCTCATCGATCGTCGCGCCTTGCACGTTGGCGTCGTAGATTTGCAGCTTCGCCTCGTGCGACAGCGGCCCCATGAGTTCGGGGAAGATCGCCGACTCGGGATTTCGTGAGTCGTAGCTCTTGAGGGTATATCGCACCGTTTCGATGCTTCGGCCGATTTCTTTCGCGACACGGCGGACAATGTCTGAGGGGCAGGCCCCGCCGCTCGCAAGCTTACGCGCGATATCAAATATTTGAGCCTTCTGCTCTTCATCGAGCTGGCTGAATTTCTCGCCACGCTTTACGCGATCAGTATGTTTGTTGACGAAGCGATTAACGCTGCTGTCAAGAAAGCCAACTCGCTTTTTCTGCTGACCGAAAATGAATCGGCGGCTCACGAGGCCCTGTTGGCGCCAGCGCGAGATCGTCTTTTCGGAGACGTTGAATTTTTTAGCGAGATCTTCGACGGTATGAACCGGCTCGCTCGCTTCCTCGGCGCGCAGGTTCGCGGAGTCGGAGACATCCTCGACAAAAAGTCGCAAG
>JBKJSI010000228.1:0-3343 GCA_046595915.1 Pirellulaceae bacterium | reverse complement strand
ATCTGTTCATCCACCAGCCATTTCCACGAACCGTCGGCCATTTTGGCCCTTTCAAGTGAAGTCGATTTGTAAAGTCATCTCGAGCTCACCGGGTGGTCGAAAAAGTGAATTGGGTTATTGATCACTCTCATGCGAAACTACAGTCCCACCAGCGCTGCCTTTTCATCTGGCTTGATATCAAAAAGTTGATTGAGTCTGGTGATCGCGAAGACCTCGAAAATCTCAGGGCGAAGGCTGCAAAAGCGGACTTTTCCTCCGCTATTCTTAACCATCCGCTCCATCATGATCAGTTTGTTGAGCGCGGCGCTGGATAGGAATTCAACATTCACGAAGTTCAGAATTAGAAGCTTCCGTTTATCTTTTTCCACGAGTGCAAAAAGTTCGTCGCCTAATTCCTGGATATTTGCGGCGTCCAGAATTTTCCGATCTACGAAGCGAACCACGGTCACCTCGCCGGTGGCGCCTGGGACCGTGCTCAATTCGATTCGGCGATGAACGGACATGGATTGGCAATCCTTCCCAAGTCGGGATCTTTTGAGTTGTGTTTTTCGTTAGGTAAGAAAAGTCGCCTCGAGGGGGCCGCATTGCGCTGCAAGCCCTTCTAGGGACAGACTTTCCGCCCTAATAATAGGTTGTGGGAAACCGAAATGTCAACGCACCGGCGATACCCGAACCCGCATTTTCGGCTGCGACGCACTGGTTCGTTCGGCGCCTTGAGTAAACGGCCAGACCGCTTTAACTTGGTGAAATTTTATTTTCTGCCCCCAAGCGGTCCTCGCACTTATGCAAAAGTGTGGCCGCGTAACGGAAGGTTAGCTGCCAAGGTGCCACGACGACACGACTTGCGCAAGATTTTGCTGATTGGTTCAGGCCCGATTGTAATTGGTCAGGCATGTGAATTCGATTATTCCGGAACCCAGGCTTGTAAGGCGCTGCGCGAAGAAGGATACGAAGTTGTCCTGATTAACTCCAACCCGGCGACGATCATGACCGACGCCGCAACTGCGGAACGGACTTATATCGAGCCGCTCACGTGGGAATTCGTCGAAAAGGTCATCATTAAGGAGAAGCCCGATGCGATTCTCCCGACCGTCGGCGGCCAAACCGGTCTCAATCTGGCGATGGACTTGGCCAAGCATGGCGTCCTGAAGAAGTACGGCGTCGAAATGATCGGCGCCCGGCCAGATGTGATCGCCAAAGCTGAAGAGCGCGAGCAGTTCAAACAGGCGATGGGCAAAATCGGCCTCGAAGTTTGCAATGGGCAAACCGTTCACAATGTCGAAGACGCCCGCAAAGTGCTCGACATGGTTGGGCTACCCTGTGTCGTTCGCCCCAGCTTTACGCTCGGCGGCTCCGGCTCGGCGATCGCCTACAACCGCGAAGAATTCGATCGGCTCGTCCAAAACGGCCTCGACCAGTCGCCTGTCACCGAAGTCCTCATTGAGGAATCGGTGATCGGCTGGAAAGAGTACGAGATGGAGGTGATGCGCGACATGGACGACAATGTCGTGATCATCTGCTCCATCGAGAACTTCGATCCGATGGGCGTCCACACCGGCGACTCGATCACCGTTGCGCCCGCACAAACGCTGACGGACAAAGAATATCAGCGGATGCGCGATGCCAGCATCGCGGTCATGCGCGAGATCGGCGTCGAAACTGGCGGCTCCAACATTCAGTTCGCGATCAACCCTGCCGATGGGCGCATGATCGTGATTGAAATGAACCCGCGCGTGAGTCGTTCTAGCGCGCTTGCTTCAAAAGCGACTGGCTTTCCAATCGCCAAAATCGCCGCGAAACTCGCTGTCGGTTACCGCCTTCACGAACTCAAAAACGACATCACCCGCGAAACACTCGCTTGCTTCGAGCCGAGCATTGATTACGTCGTCACGAAGATTCCTCGCTTCGCATTTGAAAAATTCCCGGACGCTGACACTACGCTCATGACGCAAATGAAGAGCGTCGGCGAAACCATGGCGATTGGGCGCACGTTCAAAGAGTCCTTCCAAAAAGCTTTGCGCGGCCTCGAAGTTGGCAGCTTCGGTTTCGGCAGCGACAACAAAGATCGCTGGGGAACGAAGGAACAGCCCTCGGACGACGATATCCGCGCAAAGCTTGCTCGACCAAACTCAGAACGTGTTTGGTATCTCCGCTACGCGCTGCTCTCCGGGATGACGCCGGCGGAAATCCATCAAATCACCTACATCGACCCTTGGTTTCTCGATCACCTCGCGGAACTGGTTGATTTCGAGAAATCGCTTCGCGCCATTTCCGATATGCGCGATGCGCCAGTCGAGCAACTGCGAATCGCCAAGAAATTCGGCTATTCCGATCGCCAACTCGGCACGATTTGGGGCTGCGATGAGCTCGAAGTCCGTGACTATCGCAAGTCGCTTGGGATCATTCCCGTTTACAAATCGGTCGACACCTGCGCTGCCGAGTTCGAGGCTTATACGCCTTATTATTATTCGACCTACGAAGATGAAAACGAAACGCCGCCGAAAGCGCCCGGCAAAAAGCGAATCATGATCCTCGGCGGCGGCCCCAACCGCATCGGCCAAGGCATCGAATTCGATTATTGCTGCTGTCACGCCAGCTACGCGCTGCGAGAAATGGGCATCGAATCGATCATGGTCAATTCCAATCCGGAGACCGTCAGCACCGATTACGACACGAGCGACATGCTCTTTTTTGAGCCGCTCACCACCGAAGACGTTCTCAACATCTGCGACCGAATCGAGCCCGATGGCATTATCGTGCAGTTTGGCGGTCAAACGCCGCTGAACCTCGCCCGCGGCCTCGCCAATGCCGGCGCACCGATCATCGGCACCAGTGTCGATACGATCGAAGCCGCCGAAGATCGAGAGAAGTTTGCCGCGCTCCTCACCAAACTCGGCCTCCGCCAGCCCGAAAATGGCATCGCCCGCACCATGCAACAGGCGCGAGCCGAAGTCGCCAAAATCGGCTTCCCTGCACTCGTCCGCCCCAGCTTTGTCCTCGGCGGGCGCGCGATGGAAATCTGTTACGACGACTCCCAATTCGAGCGTTTCGTCGCCGAAGCCTTTGTCGTCGCCCAAGGCCAGCCGGTGCTAATCGATAAATTCCTCGAAGACGCCACCGAAGTCGACGTCGACTGCCTTAGCGATGGTAATGACGTTGTCGTGATGGGCGTGATGGAACATATCGAAGAAGCCGGTATTCACTCCGGCGACTCCGCCTGCGTGATTCCGCCTTATAGCTTGCCGCGCCCGGTCGAAGATGAAATTCGCGAAGCGACCCGCCAGATGGCTCGTCATCTCAAAGTCATTGGCCTGATGAACGTCCAGTTCGCGGTCAAAAAGGA
>JBKJSI010000204.1:0-14036 GCA_046595915.1 Pirellulaceae bacterium | reverse complement strand
TGACTGTGAGCGGATGCGCGTGCGTAAACCCCAGAGTCATAGCGACTCCGCGAAGCGTTTAATTTCGCGAGCAATTTCCTCCGCATGGGTGAGCGCGATCAGGTGGCCTCCACCCTCGATCATGAAATCGGGTGAGACGTTTGCAATGGAAAAAGTCGAATCGCAATCCCCATGAATCTGAAATAGGGGCGTCTGATCCAGCTTGGAACTGGCTTGCCAGCGTAACATTGAAGCGAGTGCCCAGCGGCGCCATGCACCATTTTCACCGGCAAGTTTCATCGCAATGCGTGTCGAACTGGCGCCGATGAACGGTGACGCGCTTGATGCGATGGCGCCAACAGTCGCCAAGGCGGACTCGGTTATGAGCGGCGTGAAAAGTCTCATCGCGTGCTGCGTTAGCGACAGCTGACTACCATCGCGAATCGACGCAATGAGTACACAAGCCTTCGAGCGCCGATAGGCGGCAAATTCGCGGGCGATGATCCCACCGAAGGAAACACCGACCACAACTTCGTCCTCGGTACGCGGGACCGACATCGAAAGCCGCTCGGCATAAGCGGCAATTGACTCGCGCCTCAAAGGAGCAATCCATGCGATTGCAATCGACGGTGAAAGTTGCGATGCAAGGCGATCAAATATCCGCAAGTCGCCATTAAGTCCAGGCAGAAGTAGGTAGGTCGGCATCGAGGAATCTCAGCTCGCCGTCACTCAAAGAGAAAGTCCCAATTGATATTCTCTCCGCGCACAAAAAAGCCCGCGACTTGCGCGGGCCTATTGTTGAGGACTTCGTGAGGATTGTTTACTCGCTAAACGCAGGCTTCTTGGCCTTTTCCGCCTTGCGATCGCGAACGCCGACGAATTCGAAAATCGCTCGATCACCGCCGTCGCCCAAGCGTGGCTTGGCGAGCTTCATGATGCGGGTGTAGCCGCCATCACGATCGCGAAATCGCGGAGCGATCGTTTCGAACACGATCTTCGTGGCAGTTTTGTCGCGAAGCATCGCAAACACACGGCGACGAGCGGTAACGCCGGGAGCAGCGGCCTCGGCCCACTTCTTCCAGCCTTCGCCTTCACGCCATTTCTTCCACTCGGTCGATCCGCGTTTGGCTTCGGTATCGAGCGAGCGAGCTTCTTCAATCGAAGTCAAAGCACGACGGGCGATGGTGATGCACCTTTCGACCACGGGGCGCACTTCCTTGGCCTTCTGCAACGTGGTGACGATGCGGCCCTGCACTTTTGGCGCACCCTTCTCACCTTCCTGGTCCAGTTCGGTGAGGAATAGGCTGGCCGCCATATTCTTGAGCATGGCCCGCCGATGGCTCGGCGTGCGTCCCAGGATTCGGCCTCGTCTGCGATGTCTCATGGCAAAAACTTCCGACTATGAATTTTCGTTGGATTGTCTTACATCATTCGCGCGGCGGGTGGGCCAACGCGCATGCCGAGCTTCAGTCCCAGTTCAGTCAACTTCTCGCGTACTTCGGTAAGAGTCGTCTCGCCGAAATTGCGAACTTCGAGTAGTTGATCCTCGTTGCGCCGAACCAGGTCTCGCACGGTGGTGATCTGTTCCGATTCGAGGCAATTGGTCGCGCGAACGGACAACTTCATTTCGGCAACCGTCATGTTCAGCTTGGCTTCGAGCGCTGGATCAAGCACGCCTTGCGTTCGCGATTGGGCGTGAACGCGTGGGCCGAGTTCCGAATACTGAACGAATGGATTGAGATGCTTGCGAAGGATCTTCGCCGCTTCGACGAGGGCCATCTCGGGATTGATCGAACCGTTGGTCCAAATCTCGAGCGTCAGCTTGTCGTAGTTCGTCTTCTGACCGACGCGAGTTTCGTCGATCTGATAACGAACGCGAGTCACGGGGCTGTAAACGGCGTCAATCGGAATGATGCCGATTTCATGTTCGCCCACGCTATGTTCGGTGGCGGGAATATAGCCGCGGCCATTTTCCACGACCATTTCCATCATGAATGGAACGTTGTCAGTCAGGGTCGCGATGACATGATCTTTGTTGATGATCTCGACATCGGAATCGACTTGGACATCGGCGCCGGTGATTGCGCCCGCTTCCTTCTTTTCGACCATAATGACACGGGTCGATTCGCTGTGATTCTTAACCACGAGCGATTTAACATTCAGCACGATCTCAGTGACGTCTTCGAGGACGCCTGGGATCGTGGTGAACTCGTGCTGGGCGCCACGAATTTTGATTTGTGTGATTGAGCTGCCTTCGAGTGACGACAGAAGCACGCGACGAAGCGCGTTGCCGACCGTCGTGCCGAAACCGCGTTCGAAAGGCTCGGCGACGAACTTGCCATAGGTGCTGCTCAGCGTTTGGGCCTCGCAAACCACCGAGCTCGGAAGCTCCAGCCCTCTCCATCGAATATGCATCTTCAACCCCCTGTGATGTTCTTAAGAATTGTCGCCGAATCGCCACTGCAAATTAAATGCAGGAAATTAGACGCGGCGGCGCTTGCGCGGGCGGCATCCGTTGTGTGGAATCGGCGTTACATCTTCGATGAGCTTGATCGTCATGCCGGCGGCCTGGAGGGCGGTGATGGCGCTTTCGCGACCGGAACCGGGGCCCTTCACGCGGACTTCCATTTCCTTCACGCCATACTTGGCGGCCTTTTCAGCGGCTTGCTGTGCGGCACATTGGCCGGCGAACGGAGTGCTCTTGCGACTTCCCTTGAAGTTGCTCGTTCCACCGCTGGCCCAGCAGAGAACGTCGCCTTTGACGTCGGTGATCGTGACCACGGTGTTGTTGAACGTGGCGCGAATGTGCGCGACCGCCATCGTGATATTGCGGCGCGTTTTGCGTTTCTTTGTCTTGGCAACCTGCGTATTCACTGATTCCGCTCTCTTAAACTGTTATGTATGGATTCATCAGGCAATCGCAATTCGCCACGCTAAAGAGTGATGGCGAGAGTAATTGCTGGATTGGTTCAAAACTACTTCAGATCCTTCACGCCCTTCTTGCCGGCCACGGTTTTCTTCGGGCCCTTGCGGGTGCGAGCGTTGGTGCGGGTTCGCTGGCCGCGAACGGGAAGTCCCAAGCGATGGCGAATGCCACGCAGCGACTTAATTTCTCGCAGGCGCTGAATATTTTGACCGATTAGACGGCGAAGTGGACCTTCGACGGTGTATTCCCGCTCGAGTAGACCTGCCAAACGGCCTAATTCATCTTCGTGAAGCTCACGAGCTTGCTTGGTTGGGTCAACGTTCGCTTTACGGCAAATTGCCGCCGCGACGTTGGGCCCAACGCCGTAGAGGTATTGCAACGAATAAAGCGTCTGCTTGTCGTTCGGAATATCCACACCCATCAGACGAGGCATGTAACACAAACTCCCTTGCCGCGAGTTGGCGGCGACTTGACGTAAACTAAGTCCGTGATGTGAGTTACGGAAAACAGCAAGAGCATCTAGCCCTGTCGCTGTTTATGGCGCGCGTTGCTGCAAACAACGTAAACACGACCTTTTCGACGCACTACTTTGCAATGTTCGCAGATGCGACGCACGCTTGCCCGAACCTTCATGACCCACTCCGGCCTGCTTGGCGAAAGATCGTAAGTATAGGCGGATAAGCCGCCATTGAACAAGGGCTCCGATTTCCGAAATCAAAGTCCCCAATTGCATATTTCCCGGAAGTTAACCGTCATCAATTAGACGACGGCTACAAATTACCTAAATTTCCAGCCCAGACTTGCCAGGTGAGGTTTGTTAGGCCGGGTTTCGGTTTTCTAGCGATGCCTGGATTCGCGAAAAGACTAAATCGGGCGCTGCAATCGCATCGACCGAGCGGAGTAAACCCCGCTCCTGGTAGTACGATAGTAGCGGCGACGTTTGCTCGCGGTAAACCTTAAACCGCTTGCCAATCGTTTCCGGCGTATCATCGGGGCGATGCTCGATTTTGGATCGCTCCAAAATCCGCCGCATCAACTCCGCTTCGTCGCATTTGAGCTCCAAAACCAAATCGAGCGGAATTCCGCGCGAGCCAAGGTATTCGTCGAGCGACCTGGCCTGCCCCAAGGTCCGAGGAAAGCCGTCGAACAAGGCTCCATGCTTGCAGTCAGGTTGCTCCAGCCGCTGCCCGACAATGCTCATCACCAGCGGATCGGGCGCGAGTCGACCTTGGTCTACGTATTCCGCCGCTAGTTTTCCGAGGGCGGTGCCTTGGGCTCTGGCCTGCCGGAGCATTTCCCCGGTAGAGAGGTGGGGGATACCGAGATATTCGGTGAGCCTTTTGGACTGAGTCCCTTTACCTGCGCCGGGAGGACCAATGAACACGATCCGCATGGTTCATTCGCGCTTGGCCCATTTTCGCGTTTGCCGCATCCGCCAAAAAACCATGGCGTGTTGCTTCAAATTGGCTAACCGGGCTAAGCGACTGTTCCCTTGGAGGTGTAGGTCAACTCTCGAAAAACACGCCTGAAGTCTTTTGTCGAAGTGCTAATCTTCGAGGAGGCCACGGTACTCACGCATCACCAAGTGGTTGTCGATCTTCTGAACGAGATCAAACGCCACGCTCACCGCAATCAGCAGCGAGGTGCCGCCGTAAAAACCGGCGATGATCGAATCGACGCTCAGGAATCCGGATACCACGGTGGGCACGATGGCGACCATGGATAGAAATCCCGCACCGACATAAGTGATGCGCTCCATTACTTTCGACAAATATTCTTCGGTGCGTTTGCCTGGTCGATATCCGGGAATGAAGCTGCCAAAGTCGCGAAGGTTTTCCGCAATTTCTTTCGGATTGAAGGTGATCGCTGTCCAAAAAAAGCAGAAGAAGAAAATTAGCGTGACAAATGTTGCAACGTGAACAAATGATTCTGGGGACAAGAATGAAACTCGCAACGCTTCAAAAAAGCTTGCGACGCCGTTGTTCCAGCTAGATGTGCTCTGCGCGAGCCATTGGAATAGCGTGGTGGGGATCGCCAGCATCGTGCTCGCGAAAATGATCGGCATAACGCCTGATTGGTTGATTCGAAGGGGCAAAAATTGGCGATTGCCGCCGAAAACACGTCGGCCTTTGACATGTTTGGCGCTTTGAGTCGGAATCCTTCGTTGGCCAAGGGTGATAAACACCACTCCCACTACCACTGCCACGAAAAGCACCATCAGCACGATAATCTTATCGATCGTCATCTTGCCGCCGGTTAGGCTTCCGAGCTCCATTGAAGTACTTGCCAGGAGTTTTGAGAAAGCCGCTGGCATGCGAGCCAAAATGCCCGCCATGATCAAGATGCTGATGCCGTTGCCAATGCCATACTCATCAATTTGCTCGCCGAGCCACATCAAGAAAATCGTGCCGCAAGTCATGATCATGACCGCAGTTAGCTGCCATCCAAAACCGAGGGAGTTATAAGTCCACGAACCCTCTCGTAAATCCAAGAACGAACTGGCAATCATTTCCGGCGGATCATTGCCGCTTCGGGCCAAAAGAAAGTAGGCCAGGTAGGTCCAGCTTTGAACAAAGCAAAGTAATACGGTCAGATAGCGTGTGTATTCATTGATCTTGCGACGGCCCGATTCGCCTTCTTTGCGAAGCTCTTCTAGCGGCTTCCAAACTTGGCCTAAGAGCTGAAGAATGATCGAAGCCGAAATGTACGGCATGATTCCCAAGCCAAAGATCGTTGCCTGGTCGAGCTGGCTGGCGCTGAGCACTGAGACTTGCTGAATGATCTTTGCAAAGCCTTCGCCTTCACCTTTGGCGGCGATTACATCGGGCTTGACCATCGGCAGCGTGACTTGGCTACCAACGCGGAAAATAGCCAAGAGGAGCAGGGTCAGAATAATCTTCTGCCGCAACTCGGGTATGGAAAAGAAGATGACTCGCAGCTTTTCAAGCATTCGATGATCCCTTGCGCCAAGTTGGGCCGACGGCCGCCGCCGAGGGCGCTCCGCCGCCATGCGAGGCATGGCGCCATATTTGGTTCAGCTCGCCGAAATGCGCTTTCGCATTTCGAGCGGGTTGTCGTTCATAAGGCTATCGCGCCACAAGGGCTTGCGCCAACGGCGTTTGCCAAAAGTTGGCTTTCCGCCGAAGCGGAAAGCTATTTCTTTTTTGCGGGCTTCGCTTTTGCCGGCTTGGCATTGGCGGCAGCCTCTTTTTTGGCTTCTTTGGCGGCCTTTTTCTTGACTTCGACATCGACTCGGCCTGGCAGAATCACCACCGTGCCGCCTGCCTTTTCGATCTTTTCCTTCGCCGTCGCGCTAAACCTGTGAGCGGCGACGGTGAGCTTTTTGGTCACTTCGCCTTCGCCCAGGATCTTGAGCAGGTCGAACCGGCCTTTAGCTAGGTCAAGCGTCGCGAGCTTCTCAGGCGTGACTTCATCGCCGTCGGCAAAGACCGCGTCGAGATCGCCAACATTCACCGCGTAAACGCTGAGTGCGAAAGCGTTGAAAAAGCCTCGCTTTGGAATGCGGCGAACGAGTGGCGAACCACCGCCTTGGAACACAAAAGGCTGGCTCCAGCCCGCACGTGACTTTTGGCCCTTGTGACCTTGGGATGCGGTTTTGCCGTGTCCCGAGCCAATGCCGCGACCAATGCGCTGACGCTTTTTGTTCTTATGGATGCCAACATGGACGTCGTTCAAATTCATGTGAGTGTCACTCCTCGCAGGCGCTCATATTCTTGCCGTGTGCGCAGCTGCGTCAGGGCGTTGATCGTGGCCTTGACCACCACAACCGGATTATTCGTGCCGTAAGCCTTGGTAAGTAGATTTTGGATGCCCGCCGCTTCGCAAACGGCGCGAACCGCCGAACCCGCGATAAGGCCAGTACCGGGGCGAGCCGGAAGGAGAACCACCTGAGCTGTGCCGTAACGACCGATCACGCGATGAGCTATCGTGCCCTCTTCGAGTGGAATCGTGACGAGCTTGGCTGTCGCTTGCTTCTTGGCCTTTTCGACGCTGGGAGGCACTTCGTTGCCCTTGGCGTATCCAAAGCCAACGCGACCTTTGCCATCGCCGACGACAACCATCGCGGCGAAGCTAAATCGACGACCGCCTTTGACCACCGCGGCACAGCGCTTGATCTTGACGGTTCGGTCGATGAACTCGCCCTTTTGTTGCTCGTGTCCCTGGTTGGAATGGTTTCGACTCATATCCGTCTTTCGGCTCGTTGTGATTGGCTGGCAATCATTGGATCTAAAATGCTGGACACACTAAAAGTCGAGACCCGCGTCGCGGGCCGCTTGAGCCGCGGCCGCAACTCGACCATGAAACTTGTTAGGACCGCGATCAAAGCAAACTTGCTTGATGCCAGCGGCAATCGCCTTTTCGGCGATCGACTTGCCAACCGCCTCAGCAGCGGATTTGTTGCCGCCATACTTGACGGCTGACTTCATCGTCTTGTCGCGAGTGCTCGACGAAACCAAAGTCTTGCCCGATTCGTCATCGATCAGCTGGCAGGAAATATGCTTGTGACTGCGAAAAACGCTGAGGCGGGGACGCTCGGCGGTGCCACGGATATGCGCCCGAACCCGAAAGGTTCGTCGCACACGTCGCATTTGAATGACTTTTTGCTTTTTCACGGCTTTCGATCCTGCATGCTGGGTAAAGCCAATCCGGCCTTACCATGTATTCTTGAACTCGGAGTATTCGTGAACTCTGAATTTTTTGGGTTTGATTGCTGCGCTCGTTACTTGGTTGCGGTCTTACCAGGCTTGAGCTTGATAACTTCACCATGATAGCGAACGCCTTTGCCCTTATAAGGCTCGGGCTTTCGTGCGGCGCGAACTTCGGCGGTGAATTGTCCGACCAGCTGCTTGTCGCACCCATTGATCACGATATGCGTGTTGTCTGGGCAGGCAACCGTCAGGCCCGTTGGGATCTTCTTGTGAATCTCATTGGCGAGGCCAACGCGAAGCACAAGCGTATCCTTCTTGATCTGGCAGGTATAACCGACGCCGAACAGCTCGAGCTTCTTCTCGTAGCCGCTCTTGACGCCGAGCACCATATTCTCGAGCACGCTGCGGGTCAGGCCGTGCAATGCGCGATCTTCGCGCTCCTCGGTCGTTCGCTTCACCACGACATTCTTGTTCTCGACGGTGACGTCGATCGCAGAATGGCAGTTCCAGCTAAGCTTCCCTTTCGGGCCTTCGACCTTCACCAATTTACCGGCGATTTCCACCTTGACTCCGTCAAGAATGGGGATCGGCAGTTTTCCAACTCGCGACATCTTTTCTATCTCCTCGCTGGGCGCCACCGTTAATGGGCGACAACTGCGACTTTGTATTTAGGGGGACTACCAAACCTCGCAAAGCACTTCGCCGCCAACGTTCTTTTGGCGGGCTTCGCGATCGCTGAAAATCCCTTGGCTAGTGCTGATGATCGTAATGCCCAAACCACCCAAGACGGGCTTGAGGTCTCGTGCGGCGCTGTAAACGCGGCAGCCTGGCTTGCTCACGCGGCGAACCTGCTGGATCACGCGCTCGCCCGAGGGGCCATACTTCAGTTCCAAGCGAAGCTGTACAGCGGGTTCGCCTTCGACTTCTTTCCAGTCCCAGATGTAGCCTTCGCGCTTGAGCACTTCGGCGACGCCCCGCTTCACACGAGATACGGGCATGTCGACGTGGGGACGCTCCACTCGCACCGCATTTCGCAGTCGGGTCAACATATCGGCAATTGGGTCGGTCAGCATGTTGATTCGATTCCTGGCATTTCGACTGGCTTGGCCATGTTCTAATTATTGTTCAGTGGATTGCGGTGCGGGCTTACCAGCTCGCCTTGCGGACGCCGGGGATAAGGCCCTGGTCGGCAAGTTTTCGGAAGCAGATTCGGCAAACACCGAACTTGCGGTAAACGGCGCGGGGCCGACCGCAAATTTTGCACCGGCGCACCACGCGTGTGGAGAACTTCTGTTCACGTTGTGAGCGAATGACTTGTGCTTTAGTGGCCACGCGAAATTTCCTCTGCGATTTGCCTAAAACCCGTTAAGGGATGTTGTTTCGATTCAAACCTGCGTTAGCTGGCTCGCACCGCTTGTTTTTTGGTCGACTTCTTCTTTTTCTTTTTCTCTTCCGTGGGACCATTCTTCTCGTCGGCTGACGCGAAAGGCATTCCCATGAGAGTGAGCAATTTGAGCGATTCAGCGTTCGTGGCATTCTTAATGCCGAACGTAATGTCCATACCCTGCACGCGCGTGTATTTATCCGGATTGAGTTCCGGAAAAATGAGCTGCTCGGAAAGGCCCATCGAGAAGTTGCCATGACCATCGAAGCCGCGAGCACTCACACCGCGAAAGTCGCGAACGCGAGGCAATGCAACTGAAATCAAACGATCAAGGAATTCCCACATCCGTCGGCCACGCAAGTCAACCTTCACGCCGATCGCAACGCCTTCGCGAAGCTTAAAACCGGCGACCGAAAGACGGGCGCGAGTCACCAGCGGCTTTTGACCCGCAATCAAGGCGAGCGCCTCGACAGCGACTTCAATGTGCTTCTTATCTTGCATCGCGATGCCGACGCCTTGATTGATGGTGATCTTCACCAGGCGCGGCAGCGAGAGTTTATTGGTGCGACCAAGTTCTTCGGCCAACTTGGGAAGCACAGCATCGTTGTACTTCACGAGCATGCGCGGCGGACCTTTCGGTCCGGCGGGTGCTTCTTTTTCCGCTTTGGCGGCTTTCTTGGCGTTCATATCGACGTCTTACTGGGTTGGATTCGTTGGCTGGTTAAAAGTTTCAGGTCAAACCTTCCGGCTTAAGCCTTCTTGGCGTATCGCTTTCGCGCGGGTGCAATGACCGAAATCGCTAGGCCGGTGCTGCGGTTGAACCGCTCCTTGCTTCCATCAGCCAGATACCGCACGCCTGTTCGGCATGGCTTACCCGACTTGGGATCGATCAACATCACTTTGGAGATGGGGATCGGCGCTTCACGGAGCAAACGACCGCCTTGCGGATTCTTTTGGCTCTTGCGCATGTGCTTGTAGACTTTGTTGATCCCTTCGACGATGACTTTGTTCGTCTCGTGATCAACTTCCACCACTTTCCCGCGCTGATCTTTGTCATCGCCGGAGAGGATCATCACCATGTCATCTTTTCGAATGTGCATTAGACCACCTCGCCCGCAAGGCTGACGATTTTCATGTAATTCTTTTCGCGGAGCTCACGCGCCACAGCGCCGAAGATGCGAGTGCCGCGGGGATTCTTATCGTTGTCGATAAGGACAACCGCGTTTGCATCGAACCGAATATAGGAGCCGTCGACGCGGCGGACTGGCTGCCGTGTTCGCACCACGACCGCTTTGACAACCGCTTTCTTCTTGACTTCACTGCCCGCGATCACGCTGCGGACCGAGCAGACCACAATGTCGCCCAATCCGGCATACCGACGCCGAGAGCCGCCAAGCACTTTGATGCACTTGACCTCCTTGGCGCCGGTGTTGTCGGCGACGTTCATGATCGTTTCTTGTTGAATCATGGTTTCGGACTCGATTGGCTATGGCAAATGGTTCGCATTAAGTAATTAGGAAAGGCAATCCCGACGTTACTCGGTCTTTCCCACGGCAATCGCCTCGCCCGAAAGCTCAGCAACGGAGTTCACGCCCGATCCCGACCGGACAATCTTGGTGAGCTCCCAACGCTTGGTTTTGGAAAGGGGGCGCGACTCGGTAATCTCGACCTCATCACCGATCTTCGACTGGTTCTTCTCGTCATGGACGTAGCAAACCGTTCGTTGACGAATAATCTTGCCGTATTTGGGGTGCTTCACGAGACGAGGAATCTCAACGCGGCGCGTCTTATTCATCTTGTCGCTGGTCACTACACCTACGGAAACTCTTTTGGACATGGCTTTATGGCTCGCGGGTAATCCCGATCAAAATTGATTGCGGCGAATTATTTCTTCTTGGAAGCGGCTGCGGGGGTTGGTTTTTTGGCGTCGGCCTTTTTAGCGTCGGCCTTTTTGATTTCCGGCTTCTTCGCCTCAGCCTTCTTGGGGTCGGTCTTCTTAGAATCGACCTTCTTCACTTCCGGAGCGCCCTTCACAGCGGGAGCTGTTTTGGACTTCGCTGCCTTCACGACGACCGGGGCCGGCGGGGGAGGTGGAGGAGGATTCGCCAAAAACCGCTCGTGCATCAGGGTCTTGATCCGGGCGATCAATCGGCGACTTTTGGTCAACTCCGATGGAGCGTCGAGACGTTCGGTTTGTGCTTGAATGCGCAAACGGAACAGCCCTTCAGCCGTTTCCTTGAGCGTCAGCCCAAGCTGCTCGTCGCTCATCTCGCGTAGTTCTTTGAATTTCATAGCTCTTCTACTTCTCAGCTCTTCTACATCTGATGAATCATAACTAAGTGATCAAAAACTAAGCGAGTCGTCGGCGGACGAATCGAACCTTTACAGGCATCTTATGGGCAAGCCGCGCAAAACAGACCTTCGCCTGCTCCTCGGTGACTCCACCCAGTTCGTAAAGGATCGTGCCCTCATGGACAACGGCCACCCATGCGGCCGGTTCGCCTTTACCCTTACCCATTCGAGTTTCGAGAGGTCGTGCAGTGATCGACTTGTGCGGGAAGATGCGAACATACAGCCGTCCTTCGCCGCGCACATATTGCTGTGCGGCGATACGGCCGGCTTCGATCGTTGCCGCCCTGATCCAACCACCTTGAACCGTCTGCAGCCCGTAATCGCCAAAGACGACTCGGTTGCCGCGAGTCGCTTCACCTTTTATACGACCTCTTTGGCTTTTTCTGTGCTTGACCCGCTTCGGCATTAGCGCCATCGTTGGGCTCTCCGTCGAACATACCGTTATTGATCCAAACTTGAACGCCAATGTGACCTTGCGCGGTCATCGCTTCGGTGAAGCCGTAGTCGATGCGTGCTCGCAAAGTCGATAGTGGTAACGAGCCAGCGGTCGACTTTTCGCAGCGGGCCATTTCGGCGCCGCCCAAGCGACCTGCGAGCTGAATCTTGATTCCGCGAGCGCCGGCATCCATGGTCGTTTCCATCGCCCGCTTCATCGTGCGGCGGAAACTGGCTCGCTTGGCAAGTTGTTGTGCGATGTCTTCGACAACCAGCTGAGCATGAACTTCGGGTCGAGCGATTTCCTCGACCTTGAGATTCACGCGGCGGCCAATCAAATTCTGCAACTCTTCTTGCAGAACTTCGACTTCTTGCCCCTTCTTGCCGATGATCAGGCCCGGCCGCGCCACATAGAGCGTCAGCTTCACCTCATCTCGAGTCCGTTCGATCTCAATGCGATCGATACCGGCCTGTTTGTAAGGCTTCTTCGGATGATTCTTGATGAAGTTCCGAATTTTGAAGTCCTCCATCAGCAGCGAGGCGAACTCCTGCTTGGAGGCGTACCAACGACTCTTCCAGGCCATGGTAATGCCTGTGCGGAAGCCGATTGGATTTACTTTTTGACCCATATTTTTATCTCTCGCGAGAAAGGCCCGCGAACCATAATCCTGAACTTAATAATCTTGAATTCAGTTGGAAACTCGAAATCCTACAGCTTACGACTCCACTTCCTCGGGGCGGCTGATGTCAATCAATCGCACCTTGATGTGGCTCGTTCGCTTTTTGATTTGGAACGCCATGCCGCGGGCGCGTGGCTGAATCCGCTTCATGATGGGACCGCCATCGACATGCGCCTGTTCGACCACCAGCATCGCGGCATTGACAGTCTTGCCCTTCTGCTGTTCAGGGTCGAGTGCGTTTCCGCGTGCGCTTTCGATGACCTTCTCAATGAGTCTAGCGCCACGTTGTGGCTGATAGCGAAGGATATCCATCGCTTCATCCACGAATTTTCCTCGGATCATGTCCGCGATCAGCCGCACCTTGCGGGGGCTAATTCGAGCGTACTTGTGCGATGCGATAAAACTCATGGCGATAAACCCTTCAACCTAACTTTGTTCTACTCGTAGCCTGCAATCAAAACGATGGGTTACTTCTTAGCGGGCTCGGCTTTCGACTTGCCGCTATGACCCTTGAAGGTTCGCGTCGGAGCGAACTCACCAAGCTTGTGACCAACCATTTCTTCGGTGACGTAAACTTTTGCATGCGTGCGACCGTTATGAACCAAAAAGTTTTGTCCCACAAATTCCGGCACAATCGTGCAAGAACGGGCCCAAGTCTTGATGGGTTCCTTCGATCCGCTCGCTTCTGCGGCTTTGACCTTTTTGTAAACCTTGAAGTTGACAAAAGGGCCTTTTTTAAGTGAACGTCCCACAGCGAAATCTCTCCCGGAAATCTATGCGGCCGATCGTGCTTTCACACAACCAGGCGGTACACACTTCTTATTTCTGACAGGCTACTTGATTTTGAGTTGACCATATCGACGCCAACGTCGACGACGAACGATGGACGAATTGGATGGCTTACGACGCTTGCGAGTTCCGCCGCCCTTGGCCGATTTGCCTTGCGGGCTAACCGGATGGCGACCACCCTTCGTCTTACCTTCGCCACCACCGTGCGGATGGTCGCAAGGGTTCATCGTGGTGCCGCGGACGTACGGGCGAATGCCCTTCCAACGATTACGGCCTGCTTTGCCAATCACGACGTTCATATCGTCGGCATTGCCAAGCTTGCCAATCGTCCCGCGGCAATCGGAGGGAACACGTCGAATTTCACCGCTCGGAAGCTGGAGCTGAGCCCAAGTTCCCTCGCGAGCGACCAGCATCGCAAACCCGCCCGCCGTGCGGCACATCTTGCCGCCCTGGCCGGGCAGGAACTCAATATTGTGAACCGCCATGCCGAGTGGAATGTTCTTGAGGGGAAGGCAGTTGCCGACCGTCGGCGGCGCTTCCGCGCCACACTCAAGCTTCATTCCAACCGTGACGCCTTCAGGGGCGAGAATATATCGCTTCTCGCCATCCACGAAGAACACAAGTGCGATGCGGCAGTTGCGGTTAGGATCGTATTGAATCGAATTGACCACGGCTGGCACGCCATCTTTATCACGACGGAAGTCGATGATGCGATAGGCTTGCTTGTGACCACCACCTCGGTGACGAGCGGTGATGAAACCCTGGTTATTACGGCCACCCTTCTTCTTGCGCGGGACCATCAAGGCCTTGAGGGGCTTGGC
>JBKJSI010000129.1:0-5295 GCA_046595915.1 Pirellulaceae bacterium | reverse complement strand
GCTGTCATTAAGGCAACCGAGGAGCGATTGGGAGAGCGTTATCTTTATAGTTCCGGGGCGTCGCAGTTGCTGTTTACGGAGAATGACACCAACACCGAGCGATTGTTTGGGGCGCCCAATGCGACGCCCTTTGTCAAAGATGGAATCCATGAATATGTAGTCCATGGCAAAACGGGAGCCGTGAACCCCGCCCAAACGGGCACCAAGGCGGCAGTCCACTATGTTGTCACCGTCGCCGCTGGGCAATCGAGCGTGGTGAAGCTAAGGCTGAGCGACCTGGCGCCGGAAACCACTTCGACGACAAAAACGGGCGGCCCGTTGGGAAAGAACTTTGATGCGTTAATGACCGCGCGCCGTCAGGAGGCGGATGAATTTTACTCGGCGCTTATTCCAAAGAAACTCAGTGAGGATCAAGGCCGCGTCATGCGACAGGCGATGGCCGGTATGTTGTGGTCAAAACAGTTCTATTTTTACGACATTAACAAGTGGCTGGAGGAGCGCGGCTCGGACCCGTTTAAGCAAGATCGCAAGCATGCGCCGCGAAATGAAGGTTGGCACCACATGTATAACGCCGACGTCATTTCGATGCCTGATAAGTGGGAATATCCCTGGTACGCTGCTTGGGACTTAGCGTTTCATGTAATTGCGATCACCGCCGTCGATCCCGATTTTGGTAAGCAGCAACTCGACTTGATGTTGCGCGAACATTACATGCATCCAAATGGCCAGATTCCGGCCTACGAATGGAATTTTGGCGACGTGAATCCGCCGGTGCATGCTTGGGCGACGATTTTTACTTATCGCCTGGAAAAGGCTCGTACAGGCGTGGGTGACACCAAGTGGCTCGAGGGCTGTTTTCAAAAGCTGTTGCTCAATTTTACGTGGTGGGTGAATCGCAAAGATCGCAGCGGGAAGAACGTGTTCGAAGGCGGCTTCTTGGGGCTCGATAATATTGGCGTCTTTGATCGCAGTGCGCCGCTGCCGACCGGTGGATATTTAGAGCAAGCAGATGGCACGGCCTGGATGGCGCTCTACTGCGAAAACATGCTGGAGATCGCGGCGGAGCTTGCCTCCAATGATCCCGCTTATTCCGAGATGGCTCTGAAGTTCGCGCAGCACTTCCTTTGGATCGCTTCGTCGATGTTGCACGCTGGTAATGATACCGGCATGTGGGATGAAGAGGATGGTTTTTTCTATGATGTGCTGCAATTGCCCAATGGCCAAAGCCAACGGCTCAAAGTTCGTTCGATGGTTGGGTTGTTGCCGCTCTGTGCCGCCACGACCTTTGCCGGCCAATTGTTTAAGGACTATCCGGAAATTGTGGCTCGTTGGCGTTACTTTCTTGAGGCGCGCCCGGAGTTGACCGCGTTTATCCATGACTCCCGCATGCCAGGCGTGGCCGATCGGCGCCTTGGATCAATCCTCGATGAATCAAAATTGCGGCGTGTCCTCTCGAAGATGCTCGATGAAAATGAGTTTTTGAGTGAGTTCGGAATTCGTTCACTGTCGCGCTTTCATGAAAAGAACCCTTACATTTTCAATGTTGGCGGGCAGGAGTACCGAGTCGCCTACTTACCCGCTGAATCGGATACTGGGATGTTCGGCGGCAATAGTAACTGGCGCGGCCCGATTTGGATGCCCGTCAATGCGCTGATCATTCGAGCGCTACTGCAATATTACGCTTACTATGGCGACGAATTCAAAGTCGAATGCCCGACCGGCAGCGGCGCCATGATGACGCTGTACCAGGTTGCCGAAGAAATTGGCCGTCGACTGGAGCACATGTTTGTTCGTGATGACAAGGGTCGCCGCGCGGTCTTTGGCGGCGCCGATAAATTTCAGAGCGACCCGCATTGGCGGGATTGCTTGCAGTTTTATGAGTATTTTCATGGCGACAATGGCGCAGGACTCGGCGCCAGCCACCAAACCGGCTGGACGGGGTGATTGCCCGTTCGATGCACCTATTCGCGACGCTCACGCCGGAGCGAGTGCTCAGCGAAGGGATTGGCGCGTCCGGCAAGGCGGCCGACACTGCCGCGAGCGCTAACACCGAGCAGCCGGAAAAGAAAAAAGCCAAGTCTAAAGCGAAGGCTTAGCGCGGTGATGGTGCATGCAGCTACAATCGATGCGCGGTAACTTTGACGAGTGAGTAAGGCGATGAACTCTCCCCGATATCCGTCCCTTTACCAAATCAACACTCGGGTGTGGTTAACGGAGTTGTCGCAGTCGCTCGGACGCCGGGCGACGCTTGATGACATTCCCGATGCGGCGCTCGACGAGTTCGCACGACAAGGATTTGATTGGATTTGGCTGCTGAGCGTTTGGCAAACGGGCGCTGCCGCGCAAGAAATTTCGCGAGCGAACCCACAGTGGCGGCATGAATTTGAACAGACGTTGCCTGACTTGTCTGATGCAGATATCGCGGGTTCCGGCTTCGCAATCACGAATTATGTCGTTCACACCGATTTGGGCGGCGACGAGGCGCTAGCCCGTGTGCGAGCGCGCATGGCAAAGCGCGGCCTTAGATTGATGCTCGACTTTGTGCCCAACCACATGGCGCCCGATCATCCCTGGATCGATTCCAATCCTGGCTATTTCGTTCGCGGGAGTGAGGTCGACCTCGCCCGCGCGCCACAGAATTATTTTCATGTGACGACCAGTTCGGGCCCGCGACTCTTCGCGCATGGTCGCGATCCTTATTTCCCTGGTTGGCCGGACACCATTCAGCTCAACTATGGGAATCCGGATTTGCAGGAGGCAATGATCGGCGAACTACAGCGCATCGCGGGTCAATGTGATGGTGTTCGCTGTGATATGGCGATGCTCGTGTTGCCAGAGGTATTTGAGCGGACCTGGGGAATCGCGTCCAAGCCGTTTTGGCCGTCGGCCACGCAGCGCGTTCGGGACCGAAATCCGCAGTTTGTTTTTATGGCCGAAGTCTATTGGGATCTCGAATGGACGCTGCAGCACAATGGCTTTGACTATTGTTACGACAAGCGGCTTTATGACCGACTCTGCGAGGGGCAGGCACGTGCGGTGCGCGAACACTTCTTGGCAGGGCTTGATTATCAAAATCGCCTCGCCCGCTTTTTAGAGAATCATGATGAGCCTCGCGCTGTGGCGACATTTGAGTTCGCCAAGCATCGCGCTTCCGCCGCGCTTACTTTTCTCTCACCGGGGCTCAGGTTTTTTCACCAAGGGGAGTTTGAAGGCCGGCGAAAGCGGATCTCGCCTCATCTGATTCGCGCGCCGCTGGAACCGGTCGATGAGCGGCTATCGGAGTTTTACAGGCTGCTGCTCTCGGTGCTGCGACAACCTGTGGTGCGCGACGGCGTGTGGAGGCTACTCGAATGTTCCGAGGCTTGGAGCGGCAACTGGACGCACGATGGCTTCGTTGCCTTCGGATGGAGTCTCGCGGGCCAACCGCCGATGGTGGTGGTCGTAAATTTCTCGGATCACGATGCCCAGTGCCGCGTCAGAATTCCGCAGAGCGATCTGGCGATGGGCTCCGGGTCAGATGGCCCAGTTAACCTGCCGGACCTGGCTGCTTCGCGCGCATACCAGCGTGACTTCAACGGCTTGGAGGCAGAAGGCCTATATGTAGAACTCCCCGCTTGGGGCGTTCATCTGCTTGAAATTACGGCCTGCTAGACGGGATTTCCGTCACCCCGAGATCGCGGCTAGCGGCCGCAATGGGGAAAAAAGTGCCTCCCGATGGACTCGAACCATCAACCCGCTGATTAAGAGTCAGCTGCTCTGCCAATTGAGCTAGGAAGGCATTTGATCGTAAGTTCTTTTATCACTTGCCCTTAGGGCGACGATGCCGAAAATCGGCGAATCGCGTGGCCTTGGTGGCGAGTGCTGAACCTCCGTATGTTATCGGCTTGTCTTTTACCGACAAGGGACCGATCGGCGACGTTCTCCTTTTCGCACCTTTTTCTTGAGTTTTCGTCCGTTAAAGTTCCACCTTCCATGACTGAGGCAGCGGACGATTTTTCCCAAGCGGCAAGCTCGGCGGGGCATTCCCACGCCAAAAATGCGTCGGCAGTGGGATGGATGGTGACGGGGGCGGTTGGGTTCGCGGCGATGAGTTCGATTTCGAACCTAGTCAGCGACCATTCGGCCAGTGCGGAATTTGCGCATCCCTGCGACTGGCACTTGGTGGCTCTGATTCGCAGTTCGTTTTCGCTCGGTCTGGCGCTGATTTTGATTCGTGTTGCCCAGGCGAAGATGGTCATTTTCGGACCGCCGGCGCTTTGGCTTCGCAGCTTGGCGGGAAGTGCGTCGTTGTTATGTAATTTCTATGCTTTGGCCCATTTGCCGACCGGCGATGCGCTAACCATTTCGAATGTCTATCCGATCTGGATCGTGATCCTGTCTCGGATTTTCTTTGGTCATCGAATGACCGTATCGACCTTTATCTTGCTGACAGTCAGTTTGCTCGGCGTGGTGTGCATTGCCCAACCGAAGTTTCAGTCGGGCGATTATTGGGCGCCCTGCGTGGCGCTCTTGGCATCCTTTGCGACAGCGTTTGCGATGGTCGGTCTACATCAATTAGGAAGCCTCGATTCGCGGACCGTCGTCGCGCATTTTTCCATGACGGGAGCGATCACAATGTTGATCGTGAGCATTTTCTTTGCCTTCACGAAGCATGAGCCGCTCTTGAAAGCGCTAGGAGTGAGCTCGGTTAGCCTCGGGCAATGGGCGCTGCTCTTAACCGTGGGCGCGACCGGAACTCTCGGGCAACTTTGTTTGACGAAGGCTTATGCCAAGGGACTCCCCGCTTTAGTGGCGATTGCCGGCATGACGCAGGTGGTGTTCGCGTTGATGTTTGATTTCGTCCTGGGGCGTGGCGTGCTGGCCGACGTCGTCGAGGGGCGTCCCTTTTCTTGGATGACGCTGATTGGGATTCCGCTGGTGCTCTTTCCGGCGGCATGGCTGGCGGTGCTGCGAGCGCGATTTCAAGAGCGAATTTCGGAACAAGCGTTTAGGGCGTCCGGCTAATCGACTTGTTGAACAGAAGAACTTCCATACGACGATTCAAGCTGCTCGCATCGTGAACGCTATTTCGGGGTCTTGCCAATCTTCGATCTGAAGACCTGGGACTCGGCTGAATTCACGCGTATTGTGCGTCACTAGCGTGCATCCGTTCGCCAGCGCAATGGCGGCGATTTGCGCGTCGTACGGTCCAATCATTTGCCCCATCGATTCGAGATGAAATCGAGTCGCGATGAAGTGTTCGGCCGCCGCATCGTCAAAAGGAGGGCTGGCGGTCGGAGCAAGCAATGCATCAAG
>JBKJSI010000046.1:0-5834 GCA_046595915.1 Pirellulaceae bacterium | reverse complement strand
CTTCATTGGTGGTGATGGTCTTGTCCGCACCGGTCGGCGCGTCATTGACCGCGGTCACGTTGAAGGTGATCGTGTTGGCCGATGCATCAAGATCGACGCCACTATTTGCCGTTCCGCCGTTATCTTGCACTTGGAACGTGAACGTGGCGGCTGCGTTTCCGCTGGCATTGGCGGCCGGCGTCCACTTCAATAATCCGCCGGTGATGTCGGCAATCGCCACTACTTGGTTCAGCGTGACGGCCACACCATTCAAGGTGAGGCTTCCGGCGCTGGGCAGCGTGGTGATCTTGACGGCGGTCAGCGTGTTGGCAGGAGTGTCATTCGCATCACCAAAGCCAAAATCGGCCGCCGTAAGCACATAGGCCGTATCTTCGTTGGTGGTGATGGTCTTATCCGCTCCTGTCGGAGCGTCATTGACCGCGGTCACGTTGAAGGTGATCGTGTTGGCCGATGCATCCAGATCGACGCCTCCGTTGGCCGTGCCACCGTTATCCTGCACTTGGAACGTGAACGTCGTGAGCGCGTTTCCGCTGGCATTGGCGGCCGGTGTCCACTTCAATAATCCGCCAGTGATATCAGCAAGCGACACTACCTGGTTCGCCGTGACGGCCACACCATTCAAGGCGAGAGTTCCGGCGCCCGGAAGCGTCGTGATCCTAACGCCCAATAGCGTGTTGGCCGGCGAGTCAGTCGCGTCAGCAAACCCAAAATCGGCCGCCGTAAGCGTATAAGCCGTATCCTCAGTGGTCGTAATGGTCTTGTCGGCTCCCGTCGGAGCGTCATTCACTCCTGTGATGGTAATCGTGAGCTCCGCGGTATCCGTCAAGGTTCCGTCGCTCACCGTGTAGGCGATCGTATCCGTGAGCGTTACACCGGCGGCCAAAGCGTTGACAGCGGCATCCGCATTATTGAGCGTATAGGTATAAGTTCCATTTTGATTGATACGGAATGTTCCATGGGTACCCGCCACATCGATCGCCACGTTGGCGGCGACGCCCTTCACTGCGGAGACCACCTTCGATGGCCCGTCCGCATCGGTGTCATTGGTCAGCACATTACCGGTGGTGTTCGTGCTCGAGCCTTCTGTTGTCGCGCCGTCGTCGTTCACTCCCACCGGCGCGTCATTCACGTCAGGCGGCGTGATCGGGGGCCGCGTTCCAAACGTCCAATTCAAGCTCTGCAATTTCTGGCCAAACTTCACATTGGATTGATTGAGGAAATTAGCGCCATCATTTCCATCGATCACGCTCTTTTCGCCAAACTTCGAGTTGGCGAGCGTTAGCTGATCATCGCCGCCGGCGCCAAAGACATTGAGGCTGCGCTCCACCTTGGAATTGGTGACGGTGGCGCTATCATGCCCTTCGCCCAAGATCGCGCGAATGCGGAGAACATTCACATTGTTGAATTGCAGATTGTCATCGCCGACGCCCATGTCCACGACAAGGTCATTCTTCGAGCGAATCTTGACGCCATCGAACTGGAGAACGTCATTACCGCCTCCCATGTTGAAGTTGTAGCCCTTGGTCGCTTTGAAAACCGCGACGCCTGTCCGGTTGTTGATCGTGGTCGGGCTCGACATTGATTCGAGCTGAATCATGTCTTTGCCGACTTGCGTGATTCGGAGTTCGTTGTCACCAATATCGCCATTGACGATGAGGGTGCCCCGATCGACAAACGCCGAGACGTTGCCAGCCAGCATGGATCGCTGTTGGAGACGTTCAAAGCTGAGAGGACGGCTCACAAAAGGGCGATGACCTGGTCGGCGATTTGACATAGCTGAGTTACTCCAGCGACGACATGGGTCGTCGCGTACGCTTCGAGTGCAGAACTACCAGTGATGAAAACTCATGTCCGTCTGAACAAACGAATTGGCAACCGAGGCGCCAATTGCCGCCGGCAATGGCGCATCGCAGCCCTCTCAATCCGTTCCGTTGAAAATCACCCGTCCGCGAAAACCACGGTGTAGTAATGACTTACGTCCATTCTCGCCACTAGGCACTACGGGTTCAGACGCCGCAAATCCTAACAAAGTTCCCAGTGTAGGCCTGCAACCTTGTTCAAAAATGAAGCGATTTCGCAACTTTCCTGATTCCCGAATGCACCAAAAAACGATCGGCAGCGCGCGGGCGACGCGTTTGAATCGCACAGCAACGAACAAGCTCAAATCAGTTTTTAGTGCCAAAAACAGCCCATTGTCGGAAGTGCAGTAGGAGCAATCGTACAACTTCCCGCCCCAGGGACTGACTCGCCGCGCCCACCCAGCCGAACTACAATGCGGCCCCCTTCCAGTGCGTGTGGAACTTCTGCACGCATCCCTCCTCGCAAATCGCTGAGTCCCCTGATGAAAGCCTCTCTCCGTTGGGCCCTCGTTGTTTTTCTGTTGGTCGGAGCCGTTTCCGCCAAAGGCGATGACTTCTTCTTCAAAGATGGCGACCGCGTCGTCATGATCGGCGACAGCATCACCGAACAGCATCTCTATTCAAACTTTGTCGAGATGTGGACCGTTACCCGTTTCCCCCATTGGAAGATCACATTCCGCAATGTTGGCATCGGCGGCGATCGCTCCGTCGGCGGCAATTCTCGATTCGCGCGAGATGTTTTGTTGCATAAGCCCACTGCAATGACGGTCGACTTCGGCATGAATGATGGCGGCTACGGCGGCTTCTCCGACAAGGTTTTCAAACCCTACATGGATGGCCTCCAAGGCATGGCCGATCAAGCCAAGGCCGCGCATATCCGCACCGCCTGGATCACGCCGCAACCTTTGGACAACGATGAGCAAGGCCCCACGGCGCTCAAGGGCTATAACCAAACCCTCGAAAAATTCTCCGACGGCGTGAAAACGATCGCGGCCAAGAATGAAGGTCTATTCGTCGATCAGTTCCATCCCTATTTGCAAGCCTTGGATAGCGCCCGAAGCAAAGGCCCCAAGTACGACCGCATCACCGCCGGCGATGCCGTTCACCCTGGCCCACCCGGCCAGGCGCTCATGGCCGCGTCCATTCTCAAAGGAATGAAGTTCCCTAGCCTCGTCGCCTCGGTCTCCATCGACGTCGCCCAGAAAAAAGCCACCGCGCAAGAAAATTGCACGGTCGAAGGCTAGAAGCCTCAGACAAAGAAGTCCGTTTCTCCAAATTAGACAAGGCACTTCCCTTTTACCCCGAGGACGCCGTCAGCATTCTTCCCTGGGCGCCGATTTTGGATGAACTCAATGACTACAAAATCCAAATCACCGGCCTCGCACAAGGCGACTACAAAATCAAGATCGATGGCGTCGAAGTAGCTCAACGATCGGCAACCGACATGGCCGCGGGAGTCGATCTCTCTGCAGAGGTGCTAAAAACAGGCCCGATCGCCGAGCAAGTCAAACAGGTGAGAAGCGCGGTCGAGAATAAGAACCGCCTGCATCACGATCAAATCTTCCGAGGAATCATACTGGCCGGCGACGTTCCACAGTGGGTCTACACCGCAATTCCCCGCGAGCAACTAGAAGCTAAGAAGAAAGCGCTCATCGAAGAACGACTCCAAAAAGTAGCCGAACTCGACGCCGAAGTAGCCGCTTCACTCAAACTGAAGCCCCATCAATTCGAAATCGTCCCCGCCTCAAAGTAGTTCCGCCTCGAACTAGCACAGTCGCAGGCAACTAACCGTAGGTCTGTCGCTCCGTCGACAGACGCTTTGCCGCAGGCACAGCAACTCTCGCAGCAGTGTGCAGCGCCAATCAATTTAAGAATGGCTCGGCCCAACACCATCTCCCCTACGTGGCATCTCGCCATCGAGGGGAGTATGCTGCGCATTACGCGCTGCTACGGACAATCTATCCCCCTTTGAACCTCTCACTCGCCCACCGGAGATATGCATGTCGATAAATCCCTCCCCACTTCCGCGACGTCGATTCTTAAAAGGCGCTATCGCCACCGGCGCAGCCGCTGCGATGGCCCCCACCATCATCCCGAGTTCCGCAATCGGTCGGGACGGCGCAGTGCCCCCCAGCGATCGAGTCACCGTGGGCGGTATCGGAATCGGAAACCGCGGAACCTATGACCTGGGATGCTTCCTCGAGCAAAAAGACGTACAGTTCACTGCGGTCTGCGACGTGAAAGAGTCGCGACGCGCCGGTGTAAAGAAAATCGCCGACGAAAAGTATGGCAATCAAGACTGCGCGACCTATCGCGACTTTCGCGAGTTACTCGATCGCAAAGATATCGACGCAGTGCTCATTGCTACGGGCCCCAATTGGCACTGCACCATGGCGATGCACGCCGCCAAGGCTGGCAAAGACATGTACTGCGAAAAGCCCGTCACGAAAAACATCTCCCAGAGCCTCATTTTGGCCGAAACGATCCGCCGCACCGGGCGAGTCTTCCAAGCCGGCACCCAGCGTCGAAACTTGCCGCACTTTGCTTTTGCGTGCCAACTCGCCCGCACCGGCAAGCTCGGAAAACTGAACAAGGTCTTCGCTCATCCCGCCGGCATGCAAGCGATGATGAGCGGCTGGCTCGTCCCCGAAAAAGAGCCGCCTAAGGAAGTCGTCGATTGGGACACCTATCTCGGCCCCGCCGCTTGGCGTCCTTTCAATAAGGCGCTCCTAGACGGATTTAACTTCGAAAAGGGCGGCGGGCTCGTTGGCGGCGGAGTACTCGAATGGGGCTCGCATTGCGTCGACTTGTGCCAATGGGCGGTCGATGACTGCCTACCGCCGATCGAATACGACGCTCCTAAAGATGGCCAGCTCGTCGCGCGATATGAAAATGGCACACAGCTCATCTTCCGCGAAACCGGCTGGATTCCACTCGGCTCTTGCCCCGTGCGGTTCGAAGGCGAAACAGGCTGGGTCGAAGCTGGCGACAGCGGCAAGCTCGTACTCAGCTCGCCTGCGCTGCTTGCCGGGCGAACGGTGGAAGAGATCGGCGGCTATCCAGCCACCTATCATGTGCGTGACTTCCTTGACTGCGTGAAAACACGCAGCCAGCCCAAGGGGAACGCCCAAGCGGCGTGCAATGCCCACATTGCTTGCCATGCAGCCAACATCGCGCTCTATCTGGGACGCACCGTGAAGTACGACAACAAGACGAATCAATTCGTCAACGACGAGCCAGCCAATCGCCTGCGCTCAGAGGCCTTGCGAGAGCCGTGGAGACTGTAACGCTCCAGGGAACGACTGCCGCTTTGGGCACGCTTAAGGAAACTGACCGCTCGCCTGAGGCAAATCTCTCGTCAAGTTATTCCTTGAAAATCAACATTAGGACAACACGATATGCTTCGAATTCACCAAACCAAACGAATTTCCAAATTCAGTGGGCTATTGCTCGCCTCAATCTTTACTCTCTCGGCGTTTTCCTTTGCCGATGGTTCATTAGCCAACCCCGAAAAGGAAAAGGAACTCCTTGCAATCTTGCAATCAGACGCGCCTCCGGGCGACAAAGCGATTGCCTGCAAGCAACTAGCCATCTACGGTTCCGGCGCCGCCACGGCCGAGCTAGCCAAACTGCTGCCGAATCCAGAATTATCCTCCTGGTCACGCATCGCGCTCGAAGCGATTCCCGGCCCAGAAGCAGACGATGCCCTGCGTAAAGCAAGTGAAACACTGGAAGGAAGATTGCTGGTCGGCGCGATTAACTCGATCGGTGTTCGGCGAGATGCAAACGCGGTATCGCCTCTCACCGCGCGGCTGCTAGACAAAGATATCGAAGTGGCTGCTGCCGCTGCCGTCGCATTAGGACGAATCGGCAATGCAGAAGCTTCTGAGTCACTGCGCAAGAGCTTGGCAGCCTCCATTGGCCCCGTACAAAACGCAGTCGCGGAAGGCCTGGTGCTTTGCGCGGAGCGTTTCT
>JBKJSI010000031.1:0-6455 GCA_046595915.1 Pirellulaceae bacterium | reverse complement strand
ATAAAATAATCACCGATTTTCGGAGCCGAAGCAGTTAGCTTTGCAAATTTCTTTGCTAAGCCGGCTTCAAGTTCGTTTGTGAACCTTGCATCAGATTGAACATTGGTGACGCGAAGTGAGATAGTAACTGAGTTGATCGCGTCATCGATCATTATCTTTGTGTCTTCGTGCGCATCTTTTGAAATATCAAACAGCGGTTTTTCCTCCGCCGAGCCAGGTAGCTTCCACGTTGCCTTGTCCAAACGTAGCACTGGAAGTAGATAGTAATAGTCTGCGCCCTCTGGTAGGCCATAAATAAACTTCGCATTTGTCGACCACACTCCAGAATTGAGCAAAAGCGAATCGTTAAATACTTCGGTTGGCGACATGGCAAACCGTGATGGAATCTCGGCAGACTTCGCGACTGTTTGTGCTCGAGCGGTTGCAGAAGTACGCGTGAGCAACGAATCGAATAGCAATGCAGTGATACAGCAGAGTACAAATGAGACGTGTGGTACATGATTCACTTGAGCACCTATTTGTGAGGATTTCCATGACTTAAGGCAGCAATCGCAAAAACCTTTTGCGATCTATGATCGAAGCCGGTTCGTCATATTGTGGCGTTGGCTTGGCAGCTTGCAATCAGCTTGTTCTCGTGAAACTGTTAGACTCAATATAGAGCACGATTCCATGGCGTTTCATCAGCAATGCGATCGATGTCTACCTAGTGTATTGTGTTGAACTGTCTCAATTCCTATTACGTACGTTGCGATTAGCGTTTATTCCGGCGGCATTTCCTCAATATCCAGCGTCCTTAACGCACTAGAAATCGATGCGAACAACCTGACCCTTCCAAGTCGGCTCGCCGACATCGTTAATGCTGATCTCTTTAGCTGAAACGGTAGCGGGGCTGTCCCAATTGCCATCTTCGCGCTTCACGCAAACGTTAACAGTTTCGCGATTGAATGAAATGCTGACGCTACGACTGACACTTTGCTCGCCCTTTACGGTGGTCCAGGTTCGACTCACACCTAGCGAACGACCTCTGCCAACGAACTCCTCCTGCCTGCCTTCCATTGTTTTTCTCCAACTCGTACGTCCTACCATGTCAGTCAGTTAGAGCTTGCCACACCCGTCTCCATGCGAATTTCTATCAGAGAACGAGTAGCTCGGCAAATTGGATAATCAAATCGCACTATTCTTTCTGGTAAGCACTACTCTTTCGAGATGCTTGCTTCGACCGTCGCCATGAAAAACTGGTGACACGACGCCCAGTCTATGCCGCGACCTCCGGGGGCGGGTCTGTAGCCGAAGCCGCTTCGATGCATCGGAGCGGCGAAGGCGGAAGCCAGACCCCACGTCGCGGCCTCGGTTCCGCACGCCGTGCGGGACCACAACAAAAGCAGGGCGTCGGGCACCGCAGTGCTCGTGGATATCGCCTGCGACCACAAAAAAAGCCCCGTCACCCTCTCGCGTACGATAACGGGGCATCCCTCGCTATTCCTTTTGCATCGCCACCAATTCCGCAGAACCCGGTGATCCAGGTCGAACTTCGTATCGGCTTGGAATGTAGTCGCCGAAGTAATCATTGTGACCGAATTCCCCAAGCATGCATTGTCCAGCGTCAACCAGATCGAAAGCCGTGCGGATATAGCTGCCTTGAAGCCGCCATACCGATCCATCATTGATCATTTCCTGGAACAGTTTGATCATCTCATCCTCGGTAAGCTTGCCGGCTTCGTACGCGACCAATAAATCGCCGCTATTTTTGGCCTCTTCCATAAAGAAAAAAGGGAAACATAAATAAAAAGGGGAGCGATGAACTCACTCCCCCGAAGTTTGACTTAGTCGGGCAGTAGCCCTTCGTTCTGAATTCGCAGCAGTTCGGCGTGCGAGATGATCCATTCTTGGCTGCGGCCCCGGCCACATTCGCGTTTGGCCGCGTTAACCCGGCCCAGTCGGCACCATTCGCGGACGGTGAATCCCGCCTTGCCAAGAATCGCCGACATTTCATCGACGGTGTACCACTCCTTCGTCGGAGCGGTGTTTTTCGCGAGTTGATGCATTTCGGTGATCATCGTCTCGCAGCGATCAATCCGCTCGACGACGCCGACGACGGCCCATAGCAGGGCCAGGAATCCTTCTCGCTGCGCGTCGATTCGGACCGTCTCCTGACGGACCGCCAGCTCGTTTCCATCATCGAGCAACCGCGAGATCGCTTCCTGCAATTCTGCTCTTGACGCTCCCATCATTGCGTCTGGCCGCAGCGACTCTTCGCGGAGGTTAATTCTCGCTCGGTCAATCGCATGGCCGTTTGGTGTAGTTCCTTGCTTGGTTTTCAACATATAAATAGGAGAAAGAAATTAGAAATGCGGAAGCATGCTTCCGCAAAGCGTGCTGCCTTTCAATACTCGTGGGGTAGCAAGGCCGTAATGACCTCGCCATCTTCGACGATCCACAGTTTCTGTTTCGTCGCCCCGATCAGAAACGTCTGTAGACGCTCTAGACCGCTGTGTTCGATGGCCTCCGTCCGAAGAATTGCAAGGCACGCCTGGACCAACTCCGGTCCAAACGCCTCCATCGCTCCGCGAGTTACTACGAACTGCTTGGCGACGATATCAAACTGAAACCGCGATTCCGGCGCGTCGAGCGGAATCTCCTGAGCTCGCAGCTCCACGGCGATGGCCTGAACGTTTTCTCTTGCATTCGGGTGGTTTTTCATCTTGGATGGGGAAGGAAATAGAAACCGGCCCGCGGCGGCGGAAACCATCCACGGGCCATTGGTCAGAGGGCTAAGTCGACTTCTTCGAATCGTCGGCGTCTTTCACCCGCAGCTCGCTGTACGCCCTCTGGAGCAACAGCGACATCGGAAGCAGGTCTTCCGGATGTAGCAGGTGGGTCGTGACCCATTGCTCCTGGTCGTTGCGGTAGGAGCGTTCCGGCACGACGAATAATTGCCGAACCTTCTTCGCCGTCGTGCGGGAGAAGATGGTCACCGTCAGCAGGCCGTCGCGGAGTTTGATCTCCGGAACCGCCTTGGCGGGTGGTGCGTCCTGGGAAGGGGCCGGACGCTCGCCCTCTTGTGGTCTGTCGACCATAGAAAAATGGGGGAAGGAATAAAACACTTCAAGCGAATGCTCGAAGCTGGCCAGAAGTCAGCGGGCCGCAGCCCGCCGTCACAGGCTGGCTCGCCGGCTCTCATCGCAAAGTTTCGCAGCTCACCGCGATCCCAAAGGTGCTCAACTCGACGCGGCGTCCCCGGTTGCCGAGCGCGCGAAGGCAACCGCTGGCCGAGTGGGTGACGCCGACCGGCGAGCATGCCTTGACGGCATTAGGGACCGGCCCGCTACACTTCTTTGGCCTGCGAGCAGCCCCACCACTTCACTCTCATTGCTTTCGCGTGGGTAGGGGGTTCGAGGGCCGCAACGGGGAACATAAAAAGTGACGGGCTATTTGCCCGTCACGAACTGGTTGAAAAGCGACCGCTTTTCTTTGACCTCGCCCTCCGGGCCGACACCGGAGATGGCCGTCTCGGGCGCCTCGCGCAGCCGTTTGAGGGCCATGGCATACGCGGCGTCCTTGGACGTCGCGTCGATAACGAATCCGTACTGCAGCTTGACGCGGTACAGCATAGAAATGGGGGGAAGGAAATAGGTTGGCCGGTCGGGCCGCCCCGCGGGCACGGGGCCGCAGCTCGGAGTCAAGGTGGAGACCGCTGGTACAACCTTGACGGAGAGATCGGCCCCGTATCGTCCTGCTGCCCGACCGGACCCCGCGGGGAAAACAAAACAGCCCACCCAAACAAAACAATGTGGGGGGATCGACTTCACTGCCCGCACAACGGGCAGCCGCAGGCCGCACTCAAACGATTCCTTTTTAGCGGCCGAGGACGGGGCGCCGGGGCGGAGCCCCGGCTTCATTTCACGGAACCGATTTGCCGGAGCGACTCGGCATGTCAGGCGGAGACGAAGTATGAGACGACGCATCACTCCAACATGAAATGAAGCCGGGGGTGAAGTGAGGGCAACGAACGAAAGCCCCGGCGTCCCGAAGTCGAGGCGGGGTAACAACCTACAAAAACATCGCTCTCATGCCGCCGCACTTCACCCCGCAAATACCCTGCGAATACGGAAACGAATACCCTAACGAATAGCCCAGCGAACGGTCTTAAGAGCGGTTTGGAAAGCTGAACAAGTCGAGTCCCAGCACACGCCGGAACGCCTCGATTTCGTCGCGACTGATCGTTTCAATCAACCCTTCGATTTGCTGTTGGCGACCAGGATGGCGATTGAGAAGGCATTGCCGCTCGCGCTCGGCGGTCGTCCGCTCGAACTGTCTTTCGATGTACCGCGCTCGTTGGCGCGGTTTGTGTTGGTCGCTTGCTTGCATCTGTGCCACCTGCCCCGGCGGGTAGTGGTCCTTGAGCCACTTCAGCGTGTCTCGGGTTGCCAAGTAGCAGAGTGTTTCCGTCCGCACGGGGTCGACTGCCTCCAGCCGATGGAACCTGCCCACGGCTCCGCCGCCTTTGCCATGCAGCGCCTTAGGGATTAAGTCGATCTCGTTTGGGGTCGGCGTTTTTGAAAAGCGAAAACCCGGATCGCTGGCGACAGAAAACTCGCGGGCTGCCAAATCGTGCAGCTGAACACCTTCCGCCTCGCCATGGGCCAGCTCGCGTTCCTCCAAAACTTCGTCCACCCAAGTAGGTGGTTGATCAGGATTGCGTCGCCAATCGGGGAGGGGAGTGAAGCCCAGACAAGGATTGTTACTTGCCTATTTTACCACAATTAGGGGGTAGTCGCCGAAGACTTTTTGATCGCATACGGCTTGCCGTCAACGCCTCGCCAGATTGGACTCGTAAGCGCGGTTTCGACCGAGAGCTCCGCTCGCACCGCAAACCGATAGAAGCGGCTGATGGAACAGGACCGAACCTCATGGATGAGATTATCGATCCGCTCCTGGGACGGGCACACATAAAACACCCGCAGCGCCAGTCCTCCTGGAAGGTCGCCGGGCCAATGATTTCGGTAGCGCTCCGTCCCAAACAACGCGTCGTACCCGTATGTCTTTTCGCGCTCGACGGTCAGCGAGTTCGAACCGCGATCGAGTTCCCAGTAGGCGATCAGCGTATCAGCCCCGTTGCCTCCGCTGTGGGGAATTGCGAGCCTGCAACTGGCGTCTGGCCGGCAATACGGCGAGTGCTCGCCGATTTGAAATCGCTCATACAAGATGAAGCGATCTTCTGGCGGATCTGCCAGATTCATCTTGATCCCCGGGAGGGAATCGTATTCGTAAATCCACTCAGGAAGTGCAAGGCCGTGATGCCGACACGCATCGTCCAGCGTGAGTCGCGCCTCGACCATTTCGAGGCGATGCAGAAGAGTCGCCGCGGCGGGCTCGCTTTTGGAAACGCGTTTGGCCTGAACGCCAGCTAACTCCAGCAGTAGTTCAGCCCCGGCCGGTGTCAAGGCGAAAGCGGAGGGAATGCTGCCGCCCACGATAGCGCGAGACTTTGGCGTCGCTTGATGCGTGACCACTAACTGGACGCGCTTAATGTACCCGTCCTGGCTCAATAACATGAGACGCTGCTGACAAGCACGGCTCGTGCTTCCGGCCGGCCAGTGCCGGGCGTGGAGCGCCGTGGAGTTCAAAAACCCATATTCGCCAAGTTCCGCGAGGATTCGAACATCGCGCGGCTGAAGGTGGATCGCCATACTCGTTTCCTAAATCGTCAAGTTGCTCGCGCCGCCTAGTTCGTGCGGCAAGCGCTGGTTCGTCTCCTCGCTAACCGCGATCTGCTTACTTGCGGCTAGGGATTTGAGAGATTCGACGAACAGAGCGCGAAGATTCTTCCGGTAGGCGATAAGATCAGGAATCGTTTGAAAACCAATGCGGTTTTTGAGCTGCCGAGCGAAGGATCGGCGAATGACTTCCGCATAAATGGAATTTGCCTGAAGCGATTTCGGGGCTGGAATCCGTACTCCCTCGACATGGCCGCTTCCGCTCAAGAGGATCGCCTCACCGACATTGAGCTTCGTAATCCGCGAGGCTTCGATATGCACAAGTTCGTCTTTGGTGAAAAACTCAATGAATTTGAGGACTTTGCGCCATTTGACCACGGGAACAAGTTGCTTATTAAGCATCTTGGAAGTGCTCTTGGTCATAGAGCCCATCCGCGCCACCGATCCACCATGGACTTCACCTTGGATGAAACTTGCACTTTCTGATTTCGAGTTGTTGGATGAGTTTGTATTTGTGCTCACTTCTGTGTTGGATCGTCCATGATCGCGCGCGCTAGGCGCGATTTGCTGCCAACCCCCGTTTGCTGCCAGGTCGTAAGCTTCCCGAACATGCGCGCCGGTCGAATGCGCTTCGCTGTCCGATCGCCCGGTTCCCTGCGATGTCGCTTGAGTGGTTCCTTGCTGCACTGACTTGCTCCACGTATCCGTCTCCGTGAGGCCGTGTTGCTCAGACTCTGC